>NZ_AJVB01000046.1:0-15928 GCF_000278445.1 Rhodococcus sp. R1101 | reverse complement strand
GGCCGGCGCGACCACACCTGTCCCGATCGCACCGGCGAACAGCGCCGCGCCGGGACCGCCTCCGACGGCGAGCACCGCGACCGCCGGCACCACCTTCGCGATGCCTGCGGCGCCCAGGACGACACTGAGCGCAGCGAACCTGCCCCGCCCCTGGAGCAGACCCTGCTCGGCGGCGAGCAGGACGAGCAGCGGTGCGGTGAGGAGCGATCCGAACGCTCCCCCGACGCTCGTGTCGAGCGCCCACGCCACGACGGGCACGAGGAGCATCGCGACGACGAAGGCGAGCACGGCGCAGCGGTAACCGAGACGGCGCAGAGCGGCGGTACCCGTGCCGTGCACGGCCTCCCGGGCGACGACCGTCTGCAACGCCAGGGCCGGCACGGCGAGGACGAGTTGTGCGGCGAGCAGGCTCGCGAACTCGCCGTATCCGGCAGGCCCGAGCCAGCGTCCCGCCGGCAGGTGCAGCAGATACGACGCGAGGTTTGCGGTCATCGCGCCGACCGTCACCAGCGTCATGCCCGTGACGGCGGTCCCCGTCGTCGAACCACGGGTGGTCTCGGCGCCCTCCGACGCGGGTCGGGGTGTTCGCGGCATCCGCTCATCCTCCCATCCGGAACGACACCGTATTCTGCCGCCATGCCACGCCCGGAGTCGTCCCGCATGCCCATCCGGGCGGCACTGCCGGCGGCAGCGCCCCCGGTGTGGTCGCTGGCGCTGACCGTCGCGGTGCTCGGTCCGTTCCTCGTCTCCCCCGGCTACCTGCTCTTCCGCGACGCGGTGAGCACTCCCCGGTCGTTCCCGACCGATTCCGCACTCGGACTGTCCGACGCCGCGGCCCGCGCGGTGCCGCAGGACGCCCTGCTGGCGTGGGTGAGCACCGTCGTGGACGGCGGTGTCGCGGTCACGGCACTTCTGGCCGCGTCGTTGTGGGCCGCGGGATGGGGGGCGGCACGGCTGGTCGCGGTGGTGCTGCCCACGAGTGGCATCGGTGCCCGGCTCGTGGCGGCGACGGTGGCGATCTGGAATCCGTACGTCGCCGAGCGGTTGTTGCAGGGGCATTGGAGTCTGCTCGCCGGGTATGCCGCGCTGCCGTGGACGATCTGTGCGGCCGTCGCGATCCGGCGGCGCCGACGCGGCGGGTGGGCATCGATGGCAGTCTGCCTGGCTGCCGCGGGCCTGACCCCGACCGGCGCGCTGCTGGCGATCGTGACGGCATGCGCTGTCCTCGCCGCCCCCGGTGGACGGACGCGGGTGCTGCCGCGGGTGGGCACCGCGCTCGCCCTGGGTGTCGCGGTGTCGCTGCCGTGGCTGGTCGCGACGGCGCTCGCCGGGGGCGGCACCGAAGCAGATCCCGCCGGTGTGCGCGCGTTCGCCGCGCGGGCCGAACCCCTTCTCGGCACGATCGGTTCGGTGGCGGGGCTCGGCGGGATCTGGAACGCCGATGCCGTCCCCGCCTCGCGCACGACGGGATGGGCTCTGGTGGGCACCCTGCTGCTGCTCGCAGTGGTGGCGTGCGGTGTGCCGGCACTGTGGCGCCGGCGCGGCAATCCCGTGATCGTCGCGCTCGTCGCGCCGGCCGTCCTTGCGGTGCTCGTCGTCGCGCTCGCCGCGACCGGCCCGGGACTCGCCCTCGGCGAATGGGCGATGGTGCACGTTCCCGGCGCCGGCCTGCTGCGCGACACCCAGAAGTGGGTCGCGTGGGCGATGCCCGCCTACGCGCTCGCCGCGGCTGCAGGTACGACGGTCCTCGCGCGGCGCTTCGCGGCGCCCGAACCGGTGTGGGCGGCGGCCGCGATCGTCGCCGTGCTGGTCGCGCTCCCCGACCTGGTGTGGGGTGTCGGCGGGCAGTTACGGCCCGTGCGGTATCCGGCGGGCTGGGAGCGGGTGTCGCAGATCGTGACGGCCGGCGACGGCGATGTGGCCGTTCTGCCCGCGGGCATGTTCCGGGTCTTCGACTTCTCCGGCCCGGTGCCGGTTCTCGATCCGTCCCCCCGGATGCTGCGCGCCGACGTCCTGCAGACCGGAACTCTCGTCGTCGCCGACGGCAGCGTCGACGGTGAGGGTCGCCGCGCGGCGGACGTCGAGGCCCTGTTGCTGTCCGGTGCGGACCCGAGTGCGCTCGCCGCCCGCGGGGTGGGCTGGGTGCTCGTCGAGCACGGCACGCCGGGTGAACTCGGCGACGCGCAGAGCACGCTCGGAGCTCTCGGCGACGCGCAGAGCACGCTCGGAGCTCTCGGCGACGCGCAGAGCACGCTCGGAGCTCTCGGCACTGCCTACCGCGACGAGGATCTGAGCCTGTACCGGGTGGAGGGGGTCACCTCGCCGCCGTCACCCCACCGGGCGCCGGCGGTCGGGGCGCACGTGGTGTGGCTACTGGTACTGGCCGGCGGCGCTGGATGTGCGCTCGGGCAGCGGGTCGGTGAGAGACGACGGCTCGTCGGCGCGCGGGAACAGTCCTGAGACGGTGTGCCCGAAGGTCGTGACGGACAGGACCTCGTGGACACCCTCACCCGTGGCCTCCCACGAGAATTCGCCGGCACGGATGCGGGCCTTGTTGCCGAGCTGACGACGACGGTCCGCGTCGGCGAGCAGATCGGCGACGGCGGCGGTCAGTTCGGCGGGCGAGTCGACGAGCAGACCGGTGACGCCGTCGATGATCGAGTCGGTGAGTCCTCTGGAGCTGCGGTAGCCGATGGTGGGCACGCCGTGCTGGGCGGCTTCGACCACCGCGAGCCCCCACCCCTCCTTACGCGAGGGCATCACGTGAACCCATGCGCGCGAGAGCAATTCGTGCTTCCGCTCTTCGTCGACGTGGCCGTGGAAGGTGACGGCGTCGCCGATACCGAGTTCGGCGGCCGCATCGCGGAGGTTCTGCTCCCACCAGCCGCCGCCGATGACGTCGAGGTGCAGGCCCGGAACCGTGCCGCGCAGCGCCGCGACCGCGGCGAGGGCATCCTCGATCTGCTTGTGCGGCACCAGCCGCGAGAGTACGCACATGCTGGGATGAGCCGTTCGCGTGTCGTCGCCACCCGCCGCGACACCGGCGGGGACGGCGTCGACGCCGTTGCGGACCACCGCGATCCGCTCCCGGTCGACGCCGAGAGCGCGCAGCTCGTCGGCGGACGGGAGCGAGACGGTGAGGTACTGGTTGCGGCGGTGCACGCGCGGCGACAGCGACGACTCGATCCACCAGCCGAGCGTGGCCATCAGTCTGCCTGCGACCGGCCACTGCTCACGATGGCAGTGGTGCACGAGCACCGTGACCGGCGCGCCGGCGACGAGCCGCGCGAAGAAGGGGATGCCGTTCTGGGTGTCGATCACGGCGTCGGGGCGGACACCGGCGAGGGGACCGACACCGAACCTGCCTGCGAGGATCGCGGCGAGTGCGCGCGGATAGACGGTGAGCCGTCCCCCGCCGCGGCTGACGGTGATGCCGTCGATGCGGTCGCGCTTCGCGGCGCCGGGGTATGCGGCGGTTCGCAGGACGACCCGGACGCCGCGCGCCGCGAGCTGCGCTCCGACCTGTTCGAGATACCGCTCGCTGCCGCCCCCCTGCGGATGCCCGCTGTCGCGCCAGCAGAGCAGCAGAACCTCCCGCACGCGGCGACCCCCTGTAGTGACTCGACCAGCCTGCCGGTGTCGACTCGACCACCCGGCCGGGCAGATGTGACTCGGACGATGACAGGGACACAGTAGCGGGTGCCCGTCGGCGACAGGTGAGGGACGAGTACAAGCGCAGCACTAAGGTGACTGGACGTGCCTTCGACGACACCACCCCGCACCGACGTGACCCGGTTGTTCGCCCGCCGCGCCACACTGCGCCGTTCCGCGGGGTTGCTCGGCAGCTTCCGGTTCGAGCAGACGGCACCGGAGAAGTTCTACGGCGGTCTCGCCCGCGACACCGTCGATCTGATCGGCGACCTCTACACGGGCCTGACCGGCACCGATCTGACGGGAACCACGGTCGTCGACGTCGGTGGTGGGCCCGGATACTTCGCCGACGCATTCACCGAAGTGGGATCCCGGTACGTTCCGATCGAGCCCGACCCCTCGGAGATGCACGCCGCCGGTCTGCAGGTGGGCGGCGCGATCCGTGGCTCCGGGCTGGCGTTGCCGCTGCGGACCGGATCGGTCGACGTGTGCTTCTCGTCGAACGTCGCCGAACACGTCGCGACGCCGTGGGCGATGGCCGACGAGATGCTGCGCGTCACGCGCCCCGGCGGGCTGATGGTGCTGTCGTACACCCTGTGGTGGGGTCCGTTCGGTGGGCACGAGACCGGTCCGTGGCACGCCTTCGGAGGCGAGTACGCGGCCCGTCGTTACGCCCGCAAGCACGGCCGGGAACCGAAGAACCGGTACGGGGTGTCGCTGTTCGACGTCGGTGCCGACGACGGCCTGCGCTGGGCACGCTCGACGCCGGACGGCGAACTGCTCGCGGCGTTTCCCCGCTACCACCCGAGGTGGGCGTGGTGGCTCGTGCACGTGCCCGGCGTCCGGGAGTTCCTCGTCAGCAACCTGGTACTGGTCCTGCGGCGTCGCTGACCGGTCGCTTAGTGTCGTGTCCATGACCGCATTGGCCCTGGACGTCGGCGGCACCAAGCTCGCCGCGGCCGTCGCCGCCGACGACGGCACCCCGCTCGAAGCCCGGTCCGTGCCGGTCCCCTCGAACGACGTGTGGGGCGCGTGCGCGGGACTGCTACGGCAGGTCGAAGAGATCGGCGCCGGGCCGGTGACCGCCGTGGGAATTGCCGCGGCAGGGCCGGTCGACACGACGACCGGCACGATCGGCCCGATCAACATCTCCGAGTGGAGTTCCGGTTTCGCACTCGTCGACGCCGTGCGCGGCCTGTTCCCCGGCGCCCGGGTGGACCTGGTGATGGACGGAGCCGCAGCGACCCTGGCCGAGCAGCGCTTCGGGGCCGGACGCGACGTCGCCGACCTGCTCGGCGTCGTGCTGGGCACCGGTATCGGCGGAGGTCTGGTACTCGGGGGCCGGATCGTGCGCGGCCGCACCGGCAATGCCGGCCACATCGGGCACGTGGTCTCGCCCTACGGTACGACGGTGTGCGCGTGCGGGGGCGTCGGCTGCATCGAGACGGTGGCGAGCGGCCCGTCGGCGGTGCGCTGGGCCCGTGCCCACGGCTGGGACGGGCCCGACGGCGTCGCGCTCGCTGCGGACGCCGAGGCCGGAGTCGGCGTCGCCGCAGCGGCACTCGAACGGGCCGGGACGGCGCTGGGCCAGGTCGTCGCGTCGGCAGCCGCACTGGCAGATGTGGGGCGGGTGGTCGTCGGTGGAGGATTCGCCCAGGCCGGTGGCCACCTGTGGCGACCCATGCTCGCGTCGGCGGCGCGGCACGCCCGCCTGACGTTCGTGCAGGACCTGCGGATCGTCCCCGCCGAACTCGGTGCCCTGGGCACTCTCACCGGCGCCGCGATCGCCGCTGCAGGTCACGACTGGGTAACCTGACCGGGCACGCCGCACTTTCCGGCCTACCCTGAGGACCACATCGGAATCCCGGCCGAAACCGGTGGCGGTCCGCCGGGATGCCGGCGAGCGGATCGGCGGTACCGGATGCGGATTGCTGACATTTTGCGGAACAAGGGCTCGGCGGTGCACACGGTCGCGCCCGGCACCACGGTGTGCGAACTCATCGGCGATTTCGCGCGGTTCAACATCGGCGCGATGGTGGTGTGCGAGGGCAAGACCGTCGCGGGCATCGTCACCGAACGCGACGTCGTGCGTGCCCTGCACGAACGCGGCCCGTCGATCCTTGCGGCACCGGCGCACGAACTGATGTCCCGGACGGTGACGACCTGCCTGCCCAGCGATTCGGTCGACAGTCTCGCCGAGACCATGACCGAACAACGGATCCGGCACCTGCCGGTCGTGGTCGACGCTCGGCTGGTCGGGATCGTCAGTATCGGCGACGTGGTCAAGAGCCGCATCGACGAGCTACAGACCGAACGCGACCAGCTCGCCTCGTACATCCACGACGGCGGGTGAACCTCCGGGTCAGTTCTCGCCGGTCGCGTCGTCGCCGGAAGCAGCGTCCTCGGTGGCACCGTCCTGGCCGGCCCCGCCCTCGGTGACGCTCGGCCGGTCGAGGATGCTCACGCTCATCCCGTAGGGCAGGAACCGCACCGAGCGTCGCGGATCGGTGTTGCCCTTGAGTGTGCGCAGCGCGTCCAGTTCGGTGCGATGGACCTGGTCGACGCGGGCGACGCCGTCGTCGTCGGTGGTGTAGACGACCCAGACCCCGTCGCCCTTCTCACCGGTGGTCTCGGGCCGTGGCTGGGTGCGCGTCGGCGCCGCGGGTGGCTCGAGGAACGAGAAGATGCGGTCCTTCAGCTCCCGCAGTTCCTCTCCGGCCTCCCGCACCACGCGGTCGAGATCTTCGGGGTCGAATCCGAACGGATTGTTCTCCGCCATGACATGTCTCCTGACCGTTGGGCACTGTCCAGTGTGGTGACGGTGAGCGATTCGCGCCACCCGACTCCTCCCCCGCCCTACTGTGCAGCCGAGGGAGGAAGGAGACGTTCATGGTGAACGACACGGATCTGCAACATCTGAGGCGGTGCGTCGAACTCGCGGAGGAGGCGGTCGCGGCAGGTGACGAGCCGTTCGGGTCGGTGCTCGTCGACGCGGACGGCGAGGTCCTGGCCGAGGACCGCAACCGCGTCGCCGACGGCGACAGCACCCGACATCCCGAGTTCGCCCTCGCGCGGTGGGCGGCCGAACATCTCGACCCGGACCGGCGCGCCACCGCCACCGTCTACACCTCCGGTGAGCACTGCCCGATGTGCGCGGCCGCGCACGGCTGGGTGGGCCTGGGGCGGATCGTCTACGCGGCGTCGTCCGAGCAACTGGTCCGGTGGCTCGGCGAGATGGGCGTGCCGCCGGCACCCGTCCGTCCGCTGCCGATCCGCGAGGTCGTGCCCGATGCCGTCGTCGACGGGCCCGCGCCCGAACTCGAGCAGACGATTCGCTCGCTGCACCGGCGCTGTCACCTCGGGGAGTGAGCCTTCCCGTCCCATCCGGTCTGGTCACCCCCTGGTCAATAGTTGTAACGTGTTCTAGTGTTCGAGGTCACACGAATACGGCCGATACACGAGCACAGCCAGGTGAGGAAGCGACATGACCGACTACGACAAGTTGTTCATCGGCGGCGAGTGGGTGGCACCGTCGACCGACGAGAGACTCGAGGTGTTCTCCCCCGCCACCGAGGAGCGGGTCGGCTCCGTGCCGGTCGCAGGACCGAAGGATGTCGACGCCGCGGTCGCCGCCGCCCGGCGCGCCTTCGACGACGGACCGTGGCCGCGCACGTCGCCGGCCGAACGCGCGCAGGTACTCGCCAAGGCCGTCGCGCTCATCGAGGAACGCAACGACGAGATCGCCGCCGTCCTCGGTTCCGAACTCGGCCAGCCGGGCCCCTCCGTCCAGATGGTGCAGATGACACCGGCCCTGGGGACGCTGAATTTCTATGCCGGACTGGCTGATTCGTTCAACTGGGTCGAGGAACGGGTCGGCTCGTTCGGCCGCACCCGCGTCACCCGCGAACCGGTCGGCGTCGTCGCCGCCGTCATCGCGTGGAACGTGCCGCTGTTCCTGTGCGCGAACAAGATCGCACCCGCACTGCTCGCCGGATGCTCCGTGGTGCTCAAGCCTGCCCCCGAGGCCCCGCTGGCCGTGAACCTCGTCGCCGAGATCTTCACCGAGGCCGGTCTTCCCGAGGGCGTGCTGTCGGTGGTTCCGGGCGGCGCGGACACCGGCGAGAGCCTCGTGTCCCATCCGGACATCGACAAGATCACCTTCACCGGGTCGACCGCGGTGGGCAAGCACATCGGCGAGATCGCGGCGCGCAATCTCAAGCGCTGCTCGCTCGAACTCGGCGGCAAGTCCGCGGCCATCGTCCTCGAGGACGCGGACCTCGACTCCACCGTCGCCATGCTGGTGATGTCGGGGCTGATCAACACCGGCCAGGCCTGTGTCGGCCAGACGCGGATCCTGGCTCCCCGTTCCCGCTACGACGAGGTCGTCGAGAAGGTCGCCGGCGCAACCGCGTTCTTCCCCGTCGGGCCTCCCGGCGACGAGGCCGCGCAGATCGGTCCGCTGATCTCCGCCAAGCAGCGCGACCGCGTCGAAGGCTACATCGCCAAGGGCACGGAGGAGGGTGCCCGCGTCGTGATCGGCGGCGGCCGTCCGGCGCACCTCGACAAGGGTTACTTCGTCGAGCCGACGATCTTCGCCGACGTCGACAACTCGATGACGATCGCCCGCGAGGAGATCTTCGGGCCCGTCATCTGCGTGATCCCCTACGACAGCGTCGACGAAGCGGTGAAGATCGCCAACGACTCCGATTACGGCCTCGCCGGTTCCGTGTACACCACCGACGTCGAGAAGGGCCTCGAGATCGCGTCGCGCGTGCGCACCGGCACCTACGGAATCAACTGGTACGCCTTCGATCCCGGTTCACCGTTCGGTGGATTCAAGAATTCCGGCATCGGACGCGAGAACGGCCCCGAAGGACTCGAGGCGTTCTGCGAGCTGAAGTCCGTGCTCTATCCGCCCGGCTACGAGGGCTGATCCCGTACGACGAGGGGGAGGGTATGTGCGAATTCTCCGACGAGAACGCACATACCCTCCCCCTCGGCAGGACACGACCTCAGATGTACATGGCGGGATCGATGTAGGTCGTCGGATCCACGAGCGGTTCGTGCTTCTTGCGGGAGCGGACGGTCGCGGGGATGCCCGTGGCGATCGAATCCGCCGGCACGTCGTGGGTGACCACGGCGTTGGCACCGATCGCGCTGTCGTCCCCGATCACCACCGGGCCGAGGACCTTCGCCCCTGCTCCGACGGTGACCCGGTTGCCCAGCGTCGGATGACGCTTCTCCTTCGCCAGCGACCGGCCACCGAGCGTCACGCCGTGGTAGAGCATCACGTCGTCGCCGATCTCGGCCGTCTCGCCGATGACCACGCCCATGCCGTGGTCGATGAAGAAACGACGCCCGATGGTCGCGCCGGGATGGATCTCGATGCCGGTGAGGAATCGGGTGAACTGCGCGAGGATCCGCGCAGGTCCCTTCAGCGCGGGCACCTGCCACATCCGGTGCGCGATGCGGTGCGACCAGATCGCGTGCAGCCCCGAGTAGACGACGGCGTTCTCCGCGTCGCTGCGCGCGGCCGGATCGTGGCCGCGCGCAGACTGCAGATCCTCCCGCAGAGTGTGCAGGATACCCACGACGGCGATCAGTCCCGGATGTGTTCGAACAGCGGGGTGGAGATGTACCGCTCACCGAAGTCGCAGACGACGGCGACGATCAGCTTGCCGGCGTTCTCGGGACGCTTCGCCAGCTCGAGGGCCGCCCAGACGATCGCACCCGACGAGATGCCGCCGAGAATGCCTTCCTGGGTGCCCAGATCGCGCGCGATACGAATCGAATCCTCGAACGACACGTCGACGATCTCGTCGTAGACCTCGCGGTCGAGCACGTCGGGCACGAAGTTGGCGCCGATGCCCTGGATCTTGTGCGGTCCGGGCTCGCCACCGTTGAGGATCGGCGAGTCGACCGGCTCGACACCGACGACCTTCACGTCCGGCTTGTACTCCTTGAGCCTGCGGCCCGCGCCCGTGATGGTGCCGCCCGTACCGATGCCGGCCACGAAGATGTCGACCTCACCGGCGGTGTCCTTCCAGATCTCCTCACCGGTCGTGTTGTAGTGGATCTCCGGGTTCGCGGGGTTGCCGAACTGGCGGGCGAGGATCGCGTTCTCGGTGTTCGCGACGATCTCCTCGGCCTTCGCGACGGCACCCTTCATGCCCTCGGAGCCGGGGGTGAGGACGATCTCGGCGCCGTAGGCGCGGAGCATGACGCGACGCTCGGTGGACATCGTCTCGGGCATCGTGAGGATGACCTTGTAGCCGCGTGCAGCGCCGACCATCGCGAGCGCGATGCCGGTGTTGCCGGAGGTGCCCTCGACGATCGTGCCGCCGGGCTTCAGCTCACCGGACTTCTCGGCCGCGTCGATGATCGCGACGCCGATACGGTCCTTGACGCTGTTCGCCGGGTTGTAGAACTCGAGCTTCACGGCGACCGTCGCGCCGGACCCCTCGGTCAGACGGTTGAGCTTGACGATCGGGGTGCGCCCGACCAGCTCGGTGACATTGTTGTAGATACCGCTCATATGGGCCGATCCCTCCTAGCGGTCGTAGCGACGACCGGGTCGTTTCCGTCACACCATTGCATCATTCGCTGATACGTGCTGTGCAGCCGGGGAGCCGTGCACACGCCCCGGTCACGCGCATGCGCGGGCACAGTGCGGCGACGGTGTGTCGGTCCGGCGTACACGGGTACTCAACATCAGCGGCCGCCTCGATCTTCCCGACGCCCACTGTGGCGTTCGTCGTCCGATCCGGCGACCGGCGGTCCCTGTCCGTCCGTACCGGTGAGGAGACGACGGTGGTCGATTTCGGCAGAGTCGTGCAGAACGCGAGCAAGGTCGCGGAGAACGCGAGCAGAGTCGTCGACAACGCGGGCAGGGCGGTGAACCATGCCGGTCACACGGTCGGCGGACTCGTCCGGCGCGCCGTGGACCGGCCCGTCGACGCGCGGAAACCGCAGACGGTGACCGTGACGGTTCCGCGGGCGCAGGTCATGCAGTTCTGGCGGGATCCCGAGAACCTGAGCAGAGTGTTCGGCGATCACGTGCGGGTCGAGACGGTCGAGGCGAACCGTCTGCGCTGGACCTGGGACGTCGCCGGCAGATCCACGATCTGGGACACCCGGGTCGATGTCACCTCGGAGGGCCTCGCATTCGTCGGAGAGGACGACGCGGACACGCCGGGTCCCCGAGTGGTCCTCGCGGTGTCCGACGCACCGCGCGGCACCGCGATGACGCTGCGCGCCCAGGTTCCCGCTCCCGACCTGGTCACCGGCGCGTGGACCTTCACCGCCCTCTACCGTGCGCGCGCCCTCATGCAGACCGGCGAGATCCCCACCCTGCAGGGCAGTCCGAGTGCCCGCGAATCGGAAGGAGACGCCTGATGCGAGCCCTGTGCTGGATGGGTGTGAACGAATTATCGGTCGAGACGGTCGACGATCCCGGCCTGGTCAATCCGCACGACGTGATCGTGAAGGTCCGCCTCACCACGACCTGCGGTTCCGATCTGCACTTTCTCGGCGGTTACCTACCGGGGATGCGCGAGGGCGACGTGATCGGCCACGAGTTCATGGGCGAGATCGTGGAGACCGGCCCGGAGGTGACCTCGGTACACGTCGGCGACCGGGTGGTCGTGCCGTCGTTCATCGGATGCGGGACATGCCCGTACTGCGCCGACGGACTGCACGCCGCGTGCGACACCACCAATCCGAACGCCGCCATGCAGCAGCCTCTGCTCGGCTATCCCACCGGCGGCATCTACGGGTACACCCATCCTTTCGGCGGGTATCAGGGTTCGCACGCCGAATACATCCGCGTGCCCTTCGGCGACGTCAACTGCTTCCGGATCCCCGAGGGTGTCGGTGACGAGCAGGCCCTGTTCCTGTCGGACGCGGTGCCGACGGGATATATGGGTGCCGATTTCTGCGACATCTCCTCGGGTGACACCGTGGCGGTCTGGGGTGCCGGCGCTGTCGGTCTCATGGCCGCGGCGAGCGCGAGGATCATGGGTGCCGAAAGGGTGATCGTGATCGACCGTTTCCGCGATCGCCTCGACCGCGCCGCGAAGAAGGTCGGCGCCGAGACGGTGGATTACACCGAGGTCGACAGCGTCTACGAGACGCTGCGCGAGAGCACCGGTGGGCGCGGGCCGGACGCGTGTATCGACGCGGTGGGCATGGAAGGCCACGGCACCGGCGTCATGCAGGCCTACGACAAGGTCAAGCAGGCACTGCGGATGGAGAGCGACCGCGCGACCTCCCTGCGGGAGGCGATCCTGTCCTGCGGCAAGGGCGGTGTGGTGTCGGTGCTGGGCATCTACGGTGTCACCGACAAGTTCCCGATGGCCGTCCTGACGAACAAGAGCCTCACATTGCGGACGGCACAGCAACACGGCCAGCGGTACATGCCCACCCTGTTCGAGCACGTCCTCGAGAACAGGCTGGACCCGAGTTGGCTCATGACGCACGACCTTCCGCTCACCGAGGCGGTACGCGGATACGAGATGTTCGAGAAGAAGGAGGACGACTGCCTGCGCGCGGTCTTCCGTCCGTGAGCCGGATCCTCACCGGTCGGGTTTCTTCAATACGAGCGCACGGCCGCCGTCCGACACTGACACCATGACGAATTCGGTGAATCCGGTCCCCGAGGGATACACCTCCCTCACACCCTTCCTCGTCGTCCACGACGGAGGACGCGCGATCGACTTCTACAGCGAGGCGTTCGGAGCGACCGTCGTCGACCGGATGGACGGCCCCGACGGGAAGGTCGTGCATGCCGAACTCGACTTCGGCAACGGCCGAATGCAATTGAGCGATCCGCATCCCGAGATGGGTCTGCACACGCCCGGCGGAACGAACGAGGTCGACCATTCGTACGTGCTGTACTGCACGGACGTCGACGCCGTATTCGCGCGAGCCGTCACCCTCGGCTCCCGGGTGTTCGAGGAGCCGTCGACCTTCGTGACCGGCGACCGGTTCGCCTCGATCCTCGATCCCTTCGGTCACCGCTGGGCCGTGATGACGCGGGTCGAGAACGTTCCGGCCGAAGAGGCGAAGCGACGACTCGACGAGTGGGCGGCGCAGCAGAACGCGTGAAGGACGACGATGCCCGCTTCCGGAAGTACCGGAAGCGGGCATCGTCGTAACAGGATCGAATCAGCCCAGGCGCTGCTTCAGTGCCTCGAACTCGTCGCGGATGCCCGCGGGCACCTTCTCGCCGAGGAAGTCGAACCACTCGGCGATGCCGTCGATCTCGGCCTTCCACTCGTCGACATCGACCTTCAGGGCCTCGTCGACGTCGGCGGGCTCGACATCGAGACCGTCGAGCGTGAGGTCGGCGGCCGTGGGAACGTAGCCGATCGGCGTGGACTGCGCGCCGGCCTTGTTCTCGATACGGTCGACGATCCACTTGAGCACACGCGAGTTCTCGCCGAAGCCGGGCCACAGGAAGCGGCCGTCGTCGCCACGACGGAACCAGTTGACGTAGAAGATCTTCGGCAGCTTGTCCTCGTCGGCGTTCTTGCCGAGCGTGATCCAGTGGTTCAGGTAGTCGCCGGCGTTGTAGCCGAGGAACGGCAGCATCGCCATCGGGTCGCGACGGACGCTACCGACCTTGCCCTCGGCCGCGGCGGTCTGCTCGGACGACAGGGTCGCGCCGAGGAAGGTGCCGTGCTGCCAGTCGAAGGACTGGCTCACGAGGGGCACCGTCGTCTTGCGGCGTCCGCCGAACAGGATCGCCGAGATCGGCACACCCTGCGGGTCGTCCCACTCGGGAGCGAGGATCGGGCACTGCGACATCGGGGTGCAGTAGCGCGAGTTCGGGTGCGCGGCGTTGGTGCCGGACTCGGGGGTCCAGTCGTTGCCCAGCCAGTCGGTGAGGTGCGCCGGGGTCCCGCCGCCGATGCCCTCCCACCAGATGTCGCCGTCGTCGGTCTTCGCGACGTTGGTGTAGATGGTGTTGCCGGCCTCGATGGTGGCCATCGCGTTCGGGTTCGAATCCGCGCTGGTGCCCGGAGCGACGCCGAAGAAGCCGAACTCCGGGTTGACGGCGTAGAGACGGCCGTCCTTGCCGAAGCGCATCCACGCGATGTCGTCGCCGAGGGTCTCGGCGCGCCAGCCGGGGATGGTCGGCTGGATCATCGCGAGGTTGGTCTTGCCGCACGCCGACGGGAACGCCGCGGCGACGTAGTACGCCTTGTCCTCGGGGGAGATGAGCTTGAGGATCAGCATGTGCTCGGCGAGCCAGCCCTCGTCGTGGGCCATCGCCGACGCGATACGCAGTGAGTAGCACTTCTTGCCGAGCAGGGCGTTGCCGCCGTAACCGGAGCCGAAGCTCCAGATCTCACGGGTCTCGGGGAAGTGGGTGATGTACTTGGTGTCGTTGCACGGCCACGGGACATCCTGCTGACCGGCCTCGAGCGGCGCACCCACCGAGTGCAGCGCCTTGACGAACGGACGGTCGGTGCCGAGCTTCTCGAGAGCCGCGGTGCCCATGCGGGTCATGATGCGCATCGAGACGACGACGTACTCCGAGTCGGTGAGCTCGACGCCGAGCTTCGGGTCGTCGGCACCGAGCGGGCCCATGCAGAACGGAACGACGTACAGGGTGCGTCCGCGCATGCAGCCGCGGTACAGCTCGGTCATCGTGGCGCGCATCTCGTCGGGCGCCATCCAGTTGTTGGTGGGGCCGGCGTCGATCTCGTTCTCCGAGCAGATGAACGTGCGCGACTCGACACGGGCGACATCGGACGGATCCGAGTTCGCGAGGAAGGAGTTCGGCTTCTTCTCGTCGTTCAGACGCGTGAAGGTGCCGGCCTCCACCAGCAGAGAAGTCAGACGGTCCCATTCCTCATCGGAGCCGTCGGCCCATACGACGCGATCGGGCTGGGTGAGCTCGGCAATCTCCTGGACCCAGGCAAGCAACTCGGCATGCTGGGTCGGAAGCTTGTCGTCGGTACCGTTCAAACCGGGAATGGTCGCTGAGGTCATCAAAACTCTCCTGGGGTGTGCCCGGAACCGGATCCCGCCGCCGACCTGCACTTTGTCGGTGCAGACGATGGCAGATCCGGGCTTTCCCCTCTCGGCAGGGGTACCACCTACTTCGTCCGTGGCCGAACGGCGAAGCAGGCGCCGGATGTCCTTTTCATAGAGGTTAACGTCGGAAGACCGACCGGCGTCACTCGGGGCCGGTCGGAAATCTCACAGAAACGATTCAGAGCGTGCGCACAATACCGTCCCCTCCCCCTGCTACGCAGCCGGAGATGAATCACTTCGACCCTTCTCCGTGGTGTACGTCGTATTCCAGGCTACCTGTGTCGAGACGGCTCCAGCGACCCGATCCGTCCAGCTCGCGACAGTATTCCCACACTCCGTAGCGTCCGTCGTCCGCGATCACCGACAGGCGGTCGCTGCTGCCGTCCAGATCGGTGTCGGTGGCGACCACGAGACCGTCGCCCCGGTCGCCGCCGTCTCCCCAGCGCTCACTGTCGGCGACCACCGTCTCGGCAACACCGTCGCCGTCGAGGTCGGTGGCCGGATCGAGGGCATCGGCCCAGGCAGCCACCTCGGAGGGGTCGAACACGGAAGGATCGAACGGATCGGTGAACGGATGGGGCGGTCCGCCCGATCCGCCGGCGAGTTCGGCCATCGTTTCCTTTCCGACCCGGCGGTCGCCGGATCGCTTCTATCCGGTTCGACGCACGCCGGCATCCCGCGGTTCCGGGTCGTGTCCGAGCGCCGCGAGGTCGCGTTCGCACGCCGCGATGCGGGCGCGCCGTTCCCCGCGGCGACAGGTGATCTCCGCGTCGATCGCCGCGATGCGCTCGCGCACGCGGGTCGCGTGCCGGTCGCGCGCGGCGATCGCGAGCGCAGTGGACTGCAGTTCCGTCTCGTGGATGCGGGTCCGGATCCAGTTGTCGAGCTCCGCGCGCACGGTGGCCAGCTCGTCGGCGATCCAGCGGCGCATCCGTTCCCGGTACGCGATACGCCTGCGGACCCGCATCAGCCAGCCCGCCGCCGGGACCGCGCACGCGATCGCGACCACCAGCGACATCCAGCCCGGCAGATTCCCGAACGGAGTGACGAGCAGCCTGCCGAGGCCCGCCCCTGCCGACGCGCCGAACACCACCGTCAGCGTGTCCTCCAGCGACCGCGCGGTCCCGGGCGGGCGGGACGTGCGGGTGGCTTCCGGGCCGGGTGTGCCCGGTGCGATCCGGGTCGTCTCCTCGGTGAGCCACGCGCACAGATCGTCGAGGTGGGCGTCGATCGT
>NZ_AJVB01000045.1:0-16014 GCF_000278445.1 Rhodococcus sp. R1101 | reverse complement strand
TCATCGCGCTCACCTCGCTCGACCTGCTGCTCGCCCGCACGCTGCTCGACCCCGATTCCGCCGGCCTGTACGCCCTGGGAGCGGTCGCGACGAAGGTCGCCTTCTGGCTGCCGCAGGCGGTCGGGGTGGTGCTCTATCCGCGGATGGCGAACCCCGCGCAGTCGGCGGCCGCGGTGCGCTCGGCCCTCACGGTCCTCGTCGCGATCGGCGCGGTGCTCGTCGCCGGGGCCGCGATCTGCGGGCCGCTCGTCCCGATGCTCGTCGGCGACGCCTACGGCCCTGTGCAGTCGCTGCTGTGGCTGTTTGCGCTGCAGGGTGCCTGTCTCGCGGTGCTCCAGGGTGCGTTGCTGTCGGCGATCGCCGGGGAGCGCACCCATCTCGCGCTCGTCGCGTGGGCGGGTCTCGCCCTCGAAGCGGTGCTGATGTTCACGGTGGCATCGACCCTGCAGCAGTTCGTCGGCGTCGCCGTCGGTGTGGCCGCCGCGACGGCCGCGGTGGTCGCGGTACTCGCGGTGCGCGGTGCTGCAGCGACCGGGTCGTCCACGGACGACGCAGGGACCCCGTCGTCCACGGACGAAACCGCCCCCCACCGGGATCGGTGAGGGGCGGCTCGATTCGTCTACCGGACGATCACTCCTGTGTCGGAGGCTTGCGCAGATCGGTGCGCGGGATCTCCTGCGTCCGATCGGTCGTCCAATCGCGCTGTTGCGCGTTCGGATCGGTCTGGCGCGGGATGACCTCGGTGCGGTCGTCGGTGTGGTCGCGCTGCGCGCCCGCCGAATGCGCCGGGCCCACGGTGGTCGTGGCCGGGCCTGCCGGAGCGGGACCGCCGGTCGCGGTGGCCGGACGACGGTTGCCGCCGCCGCGCAGGCCGAGCACGAAGCCGACGATCAGCAGGATGACGCCGAGGATGCCGAGGATGATCGGCAGGGTGCGGCCGAACAGCGAGATGGTGTCCTGGCCGTCCTTGGCCTGGCCGATCTGGTACTCGATCGTCTCCTCGTTGAACGGGAGCGTCACGTCGAGGACCGTCACCTCGGGCTTGCCGGCCTCGCGGGCGTAGTACTGGTCCTGCTGCTCCTGGCCCTTGACGACGACGCCGGTGATCGGATCGACCCACAGGTCGCGGGTGTTGTTGTACCAGCGGGTCATCGTGATCGGCTCGTCGCCCTCACCGACACCCCAGGTGGAGGCGGGCAGGCTGAGCTTGTAGGTCGGCGATTCACGGTCGGCCTTCGACAGGTCGATCGGGCCGATCTCCTGACTGAAGTGGTAGACCTTCATGCCGTTGATCTCTTCCTCACCGACGAAGTCGAGGGGGAAGTTGTCGCGTGCATTGATGTCGTAGTACGGGTACGACTCCTGCTTGACGTCGAACGGGAACTTGTACTGCAGTCCCGCACGATTGTCGATCTCCACGGGCGGCTTGTCCGCGCTGGTCTGGATCGTGCTCACACGATCCTGGAAGTCCTCCTCCGAAATGGGCATGGAGGTCTTCCGGTCGATCGTGACACGGTCGACGACAGCCGAGACGAGGCCCGTGTCGCCCTGCATGTCGAGTCGTCGCACGGTCTGGCCGGCTTGCAACGTCATGACCTCGGCGTCCGAGGGATCCTCGACGGTGACGAAGCGCTGCGCGACGATCGGCACGTCGCGATCGACCTGCGCGTTACCGGCGAGCAGCTGGCGGGAGTTGAGGATGTCGCCCGTGCCCTCGGCGACCGTGGTCACCTCGAGATCGAGCGGTGTCGTCCTCAATTTCCCGAGCGTGTACGTCGGCACGAGAATCGCGATCACCAGGAGGAAGGCCCCCAGGCCCACCAGAATCATTGCCAGTATCCGGCCGGAGCTCGAACGCTCAGCCATGCTTTCTCCTCACTCAACGGTCGTCATCGAGTACCCCCACCGGCAGCAGCAGGGCTGCACGGATCGCCTGGCATCCGGCCCGCGAACACCACGTGAGCTCAGACACTAACAGCCCGGTATGGCAATATGCGCGCCCGCTCGCCGCCGGGACGCACAGACAGTCGATCTTCGTCGCTTGCCGGGATCGTCCCGTTCCATGTGATCCTGCTCTGTCCGACTCCGCCCCGGCACGGCACACTGATGCCCGATGACCATCACCACCGACCGGAACCGCAGCGTGAGCGGATTTCTTCCGGCACTCGAAGGGATGCGCGGGTTCGCCGCAGTGGGCGTGTTGATCACGCATGTCGCGTTCCAGACCGGCGCAGTGCACGACCCGCTGATCGGGCGGGTCTGGGCACGTTTCGACCTCGCAGTCGCCCTGTTCTTCGCCCTGTCCGGCTTCCTGCTGTGGCGTCCGCATGCCGCGGCGGCCCGCGGGCTCGGGCCGACCCCCTCGGCCACTCGCTACTTCCTCTCCCGCGCGACCCGCATCCTCCCCGCCTACTGGACCGTCGTGATCCTGGTGCTGTGGCTGCTGCCCGGCGCGGGCGGCGGCATCACGGTGTGGTGGTCGAATCTCGCGCTCGCGCAAGTGTTCGTCCCACTCACCCTCACCGAGGGCCTCACCCAGATGTGGAGTCTGTCGGTGGAGGTGGCCTTCTATCTGGTTCTGCCCCTGCTGGCCGTGGCGGTGAGCGGACTGCGCGGGGACGCCGCCCGCTACCGTGTCCCGTTGCTGCTCGCGGTGAGCGGACTGTCGCTGTTGTGGGCGTGGGTGCCGGTCGGCACTCCCGATCACATCAACCACACCAACTGGCTGCCGGGCTTCCTGCCCTGGTTCGCGGCGGGCATGATCCTCGCCGAGCTCGTCTCCGGACCCGAGACGTGGATGCACCGGCTCGCGGCGCGGCGCGCGGCGATGGGATTGCTCGCCGTCGCCGCCTTCGCGGCTGCGGCCACCCCGCTGGCAGGACCGGAGACGCTGACCGATCTCGCACCGGCCGAGTACCTCGCCAAGATCGCCCTGGGGGCGATCATGAGCTTCGCGCTGCTCGCCCCGCTGACCCTCGCGCCGCGCCGGCATCACCGCGTCCTGGCGAGCCCGGCCGCGCTGGCGGTCGGCCGCTGGTCGTACGGCGTGTTCATCTGGCACCTCGCGGTGCTGTCGATCGTCTTCCCCGTGTTCGGGATCCCGGCCTTCGCGGGCCACTTCTGGTTCGTGCTGACGGTGACGATCGTGCTGAGCCTGGCTGTCGCCTCCGTCAGCTACGCGCTCGTCGAGGAGCCGGTGCGGGCCGCCTTCCACCGCTGGGACAGGGCCCGGCGCGGCACCGCTGCCAGACCGACCGCGACCACACCGACGAGCGCCGCGAACTGAATCAGGAACGAGTGCCCGACGTATCCGTCGGGTGAGCGCCACGGTCCGGTGGACAACAGCGCCATCGCCAGCATCGTCGCGCCGCCGGCGGTGCCCACGAGCACGCGCGACACGAGAGTGGGGCCGCGGCGCAGCGCGAGCGCACCGATCCCCACCGCGCCCACGGCCGCGACGACGGCACCGACCCATCCCGCAAGGAGCGTCGCGGCGGCCAGCACACCGGCCAGCGCGACGGTCGACGAACCCCAGGTGCGCGGCATCGGGCCCGGGTCCTCGGTGCGCCGACGGGGCCACAGTGCCGCCGCGAACAGCGGGAGGAGCAACAGCAGTCCGCCGAAGATCCCGAGGCGGTACCAGCGGTCGGTCGCGAACTCGAGGGTCAGCACCTGTTCCGGTCCGGCCGGCACGATCCAGCCCTGTTGCCAGCCGTCCACGACGACCGGCGTGGCCACGGTGCCGTCCGGGGTGCGCGCCACCCAGCCGACATTGGTGCTCTCGGGCACCACCACGAGCCGATCCTCGTCGCCTTCGGGAACCGTCACCTCACGCAGGTTCTCCGTCCAGCGACCCTTCTGCAGTTCGGTCGGCTCCGCAACGGGCGCGTCGGAACCGGGGACGGTGAGCCGCAGGCTCGAGACGACGAAGGCCGCACCGGGGTCGACGTCGATGTCGGCGCGGCCGGGGTTCATGCCGACGACGTCGGTGTCGCACAGCGTCGCGGGAACCTCGAGGCCCGCGGCGAGGTCGGCGACGCTCGCGGTGACGGACGTGCGGTAGCTCCGGCCCTCGATGTCGACGACGGGTCCGCTCTCGCAATCGACGGTCACCGTCTCGTCGTAGACGGACTGCTGCGCCCCGATCGGCCCGTCGTCACCGAGCACCGACACCTCCGCGAGCCCGGGCGGGGTGAGCTTCGAGAAGCCCAGCACGGTGCGATCGAGGGTGTCGCGCCAACGCACCACCGTCAGCTCGACCCGGTCCGTGACGTGCGGGGTCAGGTCGACGACCGTGTCGTCGTCGCCGAGTTCGCGCACCTGCGGGCCGTTGCCGAGATTCACCGCGACCGTCGACGGTGCGACCGGCAGAGCTCCCAGGGCCGACCTGATGTCCAGCCCGGTCACGCGGTGCTCGCCGGGCAGTTCCAGGGTGAGCGACGGCCGCGGGGCACCCCGTTCGAGCGAGCTCTCCTCGGCGGTCCACGACGTCCGCGGGTCGCCGTCGGTGAGCGCGAAGGCCGACCCCTGCAGGTCGACGACGTCGGCATCCCCGCGCGCGACGACCCGATCGGACCGGTCCACGAGCTCCTCGAGCGCCGGACCGGGGCGCGCACGCAGGAACAGCTCCGGACGCACCCACGTCTCCTGCGGCACGGTCGGGCTGCGCGTGAACGTGCCGGGTTCCTCCGCGGAGGTGGCGAGCCCCCGCGCGCAGCGCACGCGGTCGCCGGTGTCGACGCAGCTGCCGCGGCCGGGGAACTCCTGGCCGAGCTGCCATCCGCGCACCGAGGCGTCCTCGGCCGGGCCCGGCACCACGATGCGGCGACGGATGTCGATCGGGCGCGGTTCGTTCCGGTCGGTGAAATCCTCGACGACCACCTCGGTGAGACCGAACTGGTTGCCGACCGTGCCGCGTTCGGTGTGCACGGACGTGATGCGGATCCACGACGTCGTCCCCAGCGGGAGCGCCACGGTCTGCTCGCGTCCCGGCTCACCGACGCGCACCGCCGTGCTGCCCCGGTCGGTGGACACCTCGAGCCACTCGACGGGATCGCCGAGGGCTCCGGAGCTCGTCGTCAGATGCAGCAGACCCGCGTCGATCGGCCGGTCGAGGTCGAGCTGCAGCCACTGGCCGATCGCCGATTCGAGACCGTTGCTGTGCCAGCCGGTCGTGGGGTCGCCGTCGACCACCGCAGCGGGGCCGCTGGCCACCGAGGTGCCGCCGAGCTGGGTGGCGTCCGACGCCGCGCTCGACACGCTGATGCGGGCGCCTTCCCATTCGGCCCGGACGAGCTCGGTGCCGGGCACCGGATAGTCGGGAACGGCGTTGTGGGTGCGGCGCGGGTCGTCGGCCGCCCGGATCGTCGACGAATGGTGATCGACCTGCCCGTAGTCCGTCTCGCGGTCCGTCGGGGTGTCGGTGATCGTCACCCCGTCGACGGGAAGACCGGCGCGGACCGCGTCGGCGGCGAGGAGCGTGGGCCCGACGAAATCGGGGTGCGCGGTGTTGCGGCGCAGCAGCGCCTCGGGGCCACCCTGCACGACCGGCACGTCCGCGACGTCCACGGCGTAGGGACCGAAGGGCGCCCCGGCGGGCTCGGCGACCCGGTAGATCTCCACTGCCGGGTAGACCGGTCGCAGGTCGGCGTCGGTGACGAAGTCGTCGGGGTTGTCGAACACGATGTCGTCGCCGAACGCGGCGACCTTCTCGATGCCCGGCGAGCCGTCGAGCGCCCGGTGCACGAGTGCCGGTCGTGCGGCGGGGGAGGTGTCGGGATCGAGGTCGTTGCGCACCACCAGGAAGCCGATGCCCTGGCCGCGCAGGGTCGCGGCGAGGCCGTCGGACGGACGACCGTCGGCGATGTCGCGCTGCACGGCGTCGAGTGCCCGGATCGCTCCGGGGGGCACGAGCGGGACGGCGTCGCGGACGGCCCACGGCGTCGACGCGAGGGCCTGGAGCGGTTCGTCGCGGGTGAGGCCCCACAGTTGGCTGCCGAACGGCGCGCCGGGAACGATGAGGGCGCGTTCGCCGCGGTCGGTCGTGTTCTCCTCGAGCCACGCCGCCGTGGCATGCCAGTATCCGGGGACCTCGTCGTACGCACCGCGCGGCGCGAGCCGGCCGGTCCACGCGAGCGACGTCGCGAGCGTCGTCGCGACGAGGATCAGCGTCGTCACCGCGACCATCGGATTGCGTTCGGGATGCGCGAAGGCGTTCCGGGCGCGAGACCACGGCACCGACCCCGGCAGGGGCACCGCGCGCAGCAGGTGCGCGAGCCCGAGCACCACCGGCAGCCGCACGAGGGGTTCGAGTTTGTGCACGTTGCGCAACGGCGCGCCGGTGCTGTCGAGGAACGACCGGACCTGCTCGGCGAACAGCGAGTCGAGCTGACCGACGTAGCCGACGCCCATACCGACGAGACCCACCGCGAGGATCAGGGTGAGGCGACCGCGCGCGGGCATCGAGCGCATCGCGAGACCCGCGAGCCCGGCCGCGGCCAGGGCGCCGGTGACGAGGACGGCGGCGGGCTGCGTGACGAGGACGGCACCCGCGATGCGTTCGGGGGAGACGAACGGTGTCCAGCTGCTGGTGCCGCGCAGCACCTCGGCGAGCGACGTCCACTCGGTGGTGACCCCGGACGATTCGATGAAGTCGAGGAAGGGCGGGCTGACGCGGCCGAGCAGCAACAGCGGCACCATCCACCACGTCACCGCGACGACGCACAGCGGCAGCCACCACAGGGTGAAGCGCCACCAGCGCCGGTTCGGGCGGTGCGCGGCCCACCACAGGCCCGCGACGAGACACGCCGCGGCGGTCGCGACGGCGTTGATCGCGCCCATGAGGGCGACGGCCACCGCGGACTGCGCGGCGAGCCGGCGGGCCGAGCCGGGATTCGGCGTGTTCAGGTAGCGCACCAGCGGCAGCAGCACCCACGGCGCCACCATCATCGGATGTGCTTCCGACGAGATGGAACCGAGCGTGGTGAGGACGCGGGGGGACAGCACGAACACCGTCGCCGCGATCAGGCGGGAGCTACGGCTCCCGATGCCGAGCGCTTCGGCGAGGCGGACGAGACCCCAGAATCCGCCGACGAGCAGCAGCACCCACCACACCCGCTGGGTGATCCACGGAGGGATGTGCAGCAGTTGTCCCGCGGCGAAGAACGTGCCATGCGGGAAGAAATAGCCGTACGCCTGGTTCTGCACCTGCCCGAGCGGCGCCACGCTGCTCCACTGGTGAGCGGCGCGCGTGAGGAAGCCGATCGGGTTCTGCGTCAGGTCGTACTTGGTGTCGGCGACGACCAGGCCGGGAACCTGGGCGAAGGACAGGACCACCGCCACTGCGGTGACTGCGTACAGCCACCGCCGGGACAGCGGTTCGGCGGACGGGAGCTCCGTCTCGTCTCGGTACGTGCGTGAACTCGAAGCGTTGCCGGCGCCGTCAGCGGCTGCCGTACTCAACCTGGTTCAGGAGGGACGAATCGGCGTTGCCACTGCGATCGATCTGAGGGCGCGAATTCTCCTGTACAGCGGCCGTCACGCCGAAGACCGCCACGACGCCGAGTACGGCACCGACGACCACGCTACCCAGGCCCGGTCCCAGGAACTTCCCCATTCCGTCTCCCCATCTCCAGTGACGCAGGCAGTCATCGCCGGACGCCACGCTGTCTATCGGTCCGCGCCAAACTATCACCCCGCACGGCGTTCGCGGACGGTGCGAGCCTCCGAGGTGATCTTCACGCTCGGCGGGGCGGTCTACACGCCCAGCGCACCGAGCAGCGTACGCAGTTTCGCGGTGGTCTCGTCGAGTTCGGCGAGAGGGTCGGAATCGGCGACGATGCCGCCTCCGGCCCAGGCCACGGCACGCCGGCCGTCGGAGCTCAGCTCCGCGCACCGGATGGCGACGAACCAGTCGCCGTCGCCCTGCTCGTCGCACCAGCCCACCGCGCCGCCGTAGAAGCGACGGTCGCCCTCGACCCCGGAGATCACGTCCAGCGCGGCCTCGGTGGGGGTGCCCGCCACGGCCGGGGTCGGATGCAGCACGTGGGCGAGGGTGAGCGCGTCGGTTCCGGGGTCGCGGAGGGTGCCCGTGATCGGGGTGGCGAGATGCCAGACATCGGGTGTCGCGGTGAGTTCGGGCTTGTCGGGGATGTCGAGGTCGCTGCACAACGGCGCCAGCCGTTCGCGGATCCGGTCGACGACGTAACCGTGCTCCGCGAGGTTCTTGCTCGACATCAGCAGTTCCTCACCGGCACGACGGTCCTCGTCCGGGTCGGCCCGGCGCGCGGCGGTGCCGGCGAGCGGACGGCACGTGACGGTCTCACCGCGGCGGCTCACGAGCAGTTCGGGGGTCGCGCCGACCAGTGTGTGCCCCCAATAGCGTTCACCCGCCGCACTCAGGTCCAGTGCGTAGGTCGTCGCATCGGGATGACGTTCGATCATGCGCGCGGCGAGAGCGAGCGGGTCGAGAGGTTCGTCCGCCTCGAGCGCGACCCGCCGGGCGGCGACCACCTTCTCCAATTCTCCGAGCGACAACCGCTCCACGAGCCGGCGCACCCGCTCGACGTGCACCCGGGGCAGGGGGAGTTCGGCGGACACCCGCACCGGAGGCAGTTCCGGCAGGTCGGGTGGGGCCTGCCACGGACCCTCGGTGATCTCCACGTCCTCGGGCTGCGCGAGGGCCACCGGACGGTGCGGCGAGAACGGCAGTGCACCGACGACGAGGGTCGCCTTGCCGCTCCGGAGTGCGCGCGTGGCGGAGTGGACGTCGTCGAAGAACCGGCGGGTGCCGGTGGCGTGCACCGAGCGTTCGGCGCGCGAGAGCAGGAATCCGTCCATGGTGGATCGACAATATCCCTGCCTGCACCCGGCGCCGGTGACCCGGTGCGGGGCGTCAGCGCCCCGGCGGCACGATCAGGACCGGCCGGTGACTGTGCCGGAGCACGTGGTCGGCCACCGACGATTGCAGCAGCGAACGCAGGCCGGTGGTGCCGCGGGTGCCGGTGACGATGATGTCGACGTCCAGTTCGTCGGCGGTCTCGATGATCGCCGACCACACCGCGTTGACGACCTCGACGGTGCGGCCCTCGGCGTGCAGACCCGCCGAGCGGGCCAACTCGAGACCCTCGTCGTTGGTCATGCGCGCGTCGGACAGTGCCACGTCCTCGCTGTCCTCGTCGGGCACCCAGTCGGGCTGCATGACACCGGACAGGCCCGACATGCGGGCGGCCTGCCGGACCATCGGTTCCCAGGCGGTGACGACGACGGCGCGGCAGGATTCGAGGAAGCGGCCCGCATACTGCACGGCACGCTTCGAGTTCTCGGAACCGTCGTAGGCGATGAGGATCAGATCTGCGCCCACCGCGTACCCCCTGGATCGGATTCGGATGTTCGGGTGCACCTTAACCTGCCGGGACGTCCGTGGGGGAGGTTCGAGCTGTGGGTCCTCGAGGTTCGTCCGCTACCGTCGGCACCATGCGGATCCGTCACACTGTCGTCGCCGTGCTCGCGGTCGCCCTCACCACTGCGGGATGCGGTTCGTCCGACTCGGGCGACGAGCCGGTCGAGGCGACGTCGAGCTCGGCGACGGCCTCGTCCACGACTACCGCGACCACCACCACCGAGGCGACCGCGGCCGCGACGTCGGCGACCTGCGGCGACGAGCTGCTCGCCCGGCTGACCCTGCGGCAGAAGCTCGCCCAGCTGCTCAACGTCGGGGTCACCGGTGCGGCCGACGCGCAGGCGATCGTCGAGTCCGAGCAGATCGGCGGCATCTTCATCGGCAGCTGGACCGACGCGTCGATGCTCTCCGAGCGTCTCGTGCCGCAGGTGGCCGCGCAGAGTGCGTTGCCGCTCATGGTCACGATCGACGAGGAGGGTGGCCGCGTGTCGCGCGTGGGCGCGCTGTTCGGTCCCGATCCGTCCGCGCGGGAGACGGCGCAGACGATGACGGTCGACGAGACCTACCGGATGGCATTCGAACGCGGACAGGAACTGAAGTCGCTGGGTATCACGGTCGACTTCGCGCCGGACGTCGACGTGAGCAGTCAGCCCGACGACTCCGTCATCGGCGACCGGTCGTTCTCCGACGATCCCGAGATCGTCACGCAGTACGCCGGCGCCTACGCGCGGGGACTGCTCGACGCCGGAATCATGCCGGTGCTCAAGCACTTTCCGGGTCACGGCTCCGCCTCCGGGGATTCGCACACCGGTGCGGTGACCACCCCGCCGATCGAGCAGCTCCAGCAGAGCGACCTCGTGCCGTACCGCAGCCTGGTCTCGCCCGAGGTGGGCGTCATGCTCGGGCACCTCGCCGTGCCGGGGCTGACCGACGGGCTGCCCGCGAGCATCAGCCCGGCCGCGGTGGACCTGCTCCGCTCGGGTGCTTACGGCGGCCCCGCCTTCGGCGGCGTGATCTTCACCGACGACCTGTCGGGAATGCGTGCGATCACCGACACCTACGACATCACCGAGGCCGTCGAGGCCGCGATGGTGGCGGGTGTGAACCAGGCGCTGTGGCTGACCACCGCCGAGGTGCCCGCCGTGCTCGACCACCTCGAGCAGGTCGTGGCGGACGGCACCCTCTCGCCCGAATGGGTCGACGAATCGGTGCGGACGGTGACACGCGCGAAAGGCGCTCTGGACTGCTGAAACAGTCGGGTTGCTTCGGCGGCAGGCTTCCTACCGTAGAGTCAGAACTTCATTCGAGGAGTCCGGGAGGAGTCATGGCGGGCGGAACCAAGCGGCTGCCGCGTGCGGTGCGCGAGCAACAGATGCTGGACGCCGCCGTCGAGGTGTTCTCCGAACACGGTTTCCACAACACGTCCATGGACGCGATCGCAGGACGGGCATCGATCTCCAAGCCGATGCTCTATCTGTACTACGGGTCGAAGGACGAGTTGTTCGCGGCGTGCATCGCCCGCGAGGGGCAGCGGTTCGTCGAGGCATTGACCCCGGCGGGCGATCCGACGCTCGCGCCGCGCGAACAACTGCGGGTCGCGCTCGAGTCGTTCCTCGGCTTCGTCGACGAGCACCGGCCGTCGTGGATGGTTCTGTACCGCCAGGCGCTGTCGCAGCAGGCCTTCGCGCCCCAGGTGCAGGGCAGTCGCGACCGGCTGATCGAACTCACCGCGCACCTGCTCGAATCGAGCACGCGCGATCCGGAACCCGGCACGAACTACACGATCATGGCCGTCGCGCTCGTCGGGGCCGGTGAGGCGGTCGCCGATCGCATCGCCGGCGGTGAGATCGACGTGCAGCAGGCCGCGGATCTGCTCGAGAATCTCGCCTGGCGCGGACTCGCGGGCCGCAAGCGTTCCGACCGGTTGCACTGATCTTTCCGGGCGAAATACGTTCGGGTACTCGAGGATTCGGGCAGGACGGAACGCCCCCATCGCGTCCCGCCCCACCCGAAATCTCGGTGCTTCCCCGTCCTACCGCACGGTGGCGGTCAGATGCGGGTAGTGCTTCTTCGGATGCCGCAGCGCGAGATCCCATCCGCCCGCGGCGTGCTGCGCGTACAGGCTCAGTGACGACGGCAGCAGGACGGGCTTACCGAATCGCACGGTGTAGGTGACCTTCTCGGGGATGCGTCCCTCGACGGCCGACAGGGCCGCCGCGGCACTCCACATGCCGTGGGCGATGGACGTGGGAAATCCGAATACCTTGGCGCCCAACGTCGAGACGTGGATCGGGTTGCGGTCGCCGGAAACCGCCGCGTAGCGGTCGATGATCTTCTGATCGACCCGCAGCGTGGAGGTGGGGACCGGTGGGATCTCCTCCTCCTTCGGCTCCGGCTTGGGCTGACCCGACAGCGACGTGCGCTGCTGGTGCAGGAAGGTCGACGTCTGCCGCCATACGAGTTCGCGCCCGACGTTCACCTCGCTGACGAGATCGGCCAGCAGGCCCTTGCGGTGTTCGCGCATGTTCTCCGCGTGCACCGCGATGTCGAGCGGTTCGGTGACCGAGACCGGCCGGAACTGTTCGATCACGTTCTCGGCGTGGACGGAACCGACGGCCGCGAACGGGAAGCCCTTGGACACCATCAGTTTCATCACGAGCGGGAACGTGAGGACGAACGGATAGGTCACCGGCAGCGTGTCGCCGAAACGCAGCCCGCACACCTTGGTGTACTCGGCGAGATTGTCGGGATCGACCTTCAGCGAGCGCAGTACCAGGACGTCGTCGGGCAGGCTGTCGCCCGACGCACCCACCACGGGCAGTGCTCCGAGCACGGCCCGGCTGTAGATGTCGAAGGTCGACGGCAGCGAGGACAGTTCGATCCGTGCCATCTAGGCCCCCAGCATGGACTGGCCGCACACGCGTACGACCTGCCCGGTCACGGCGCTCGACGCCGGGTTCGCGAACCACGCGACGGTCTCGGCGACGTCGACGGTCTCGCCGCCCTGCTGCAACGAGCTCATCAGGCGGCCGGCCTCGCGGGTGGCGACCGGGATGGCGGCCGTCATGGCGGTCTCGATGAAACCGGGGGCGACGGCGTTGACGGTGATCTTCTTGTCGGCGAGGACCTCGGAGGTGGCCTGGACGAGGCCGATGACACCGGCCTTGGACGCGCCGTAGTTGGTCTGGCCGCGGTTACCGGCGATACCCGCGATCGAGGACACGTCGATCACCCGGCCGCCTTCCTTCAGTGCACCCTTCTCGACGAGCACCTCGGTGATCTTCTGCGGGGCGATGAGGTTGACGGCCATCACGGCGTTCCAGCGGGCGGCGTCCATGTTCACCAGCAGCTTGTCGCGGGTGATGCCGGCGTTGTGGACGATGATGTCGGCGCCGCCGTGCCGCTCGAGCAGGTGCGCGGCGAGCTTGTCGCCGGCGTCGGGTGCGGTGACGTCGAGGGCGAAGGCGGTACCGCCGACCTTGTTGGCGGTCTGCGTCAAGGCGTCGCCGGCTGCCGGGACGTCGGCGACGACCACGGTCGCGCCGTCGCGGGCGAGCACCTCGGCGATCGTCGCGCCGATACCGCGGGCCGCGCCGGTGACGACGGCGACCTTGCCGGCGAGCGGACGCTCCCAGGACTCGGGGGCGGTGGCGTCGCCCTCGCCGATGCGGATCACCTGGGCGTCGACGAAGGCCGACTTCGCCGAGAGCAGGAAGCGCAGCGTCGACTCCACCCCGGACAGGCCGGTGGCCGCCCCGGGGGAGACGTAGACGAGCTGCGCGGTCGCGCCGCGACGCAGTTCCTTGCCGACGCTGCGCGTGAAGCCTTCGAGGGCGCGCTGGGCGACGCGCTCGTCGACCGATCCGGCTTCCTCGGGCGTGGTACCCAGCACGACGACGCGGCCGCTCGGGGCGACATTGCGCAGGGCGGGCTGGAAGAACGTGAAGAGCTGTTCGAGGCCCGCGGGATCGGTGATGCCGGTAGCGTCGAACACGAGAGCGCCGAACTTCGTGTCGGACGGCTCGGCGAACGTGTAGTCGCTCAGGAGGGTGCGGATCGGTTCGACCAGGCGGCCGTTGCCGCCGAGCAGCACAGGGCCGGGCAGCGCGGGCTCACCGGGCTGGTAGCGCCGGAGCTTCTCGGGCTGTGGCAGACCGAACTGCTTGGCGAGGAATGCTCCGGGTGCGGACGAGATGAGCTGGGCGTAGAGCTTGGGTGCGCCCTTGGCTTCGGCCACGATTCCACCTTCTTCGATTCGGTCGTCGGTGCAGTGTTCGACAGCAAGCGTGTTCGACAACAAACTTACCCGTGAGTAAGAATAGTAGCCAGAATTCGAATCCGTCCGAAACCGGGAGACACCAGTGACCACAAAAGCCCGTTCCACGCAGCAGCGCCGTGTCGCCGTTCTCGGAGGCAACCGGATCCCGTTCGCCCGGTCCGACCGCAAGTACGCTCGCGCGTCCAACCAGGACATGTTCACCGCCACCCTCGACGGTCTCGTCGGCCGCTTCAACCTGCAGGGTGAGCGTCTCGGCGCCGTCGTCGGCGGTGCGGTCCTCAAGCACGCCCGCGACTTCAACCTCGTCCGCGAGAGCGTGCTCGGCAGCGCGCTGAGCCCCTACACCCCGGCCTGGGATCTGCAGCAGGCCTGCGGCACCGGCCTGCAGTCGATCATCGCGGTCGGCGACGCCATCGCCGCCGGACGGATCGAGGCGGGTATCGGCGGTGGCGTCGACACCACCTCCGACGCCCCGATCGCCGTGAACAACCAGCTGCGTGAGTTCCTGCTGTCCCTGAACCGGGCTCGCTCCACGGCCGACCGGGTCAAGCTGCTCGGCAACGTCCGCCCGTCGATGCTCGGCATCGAGATCCCGCGCAACGGCGAGCCGCGCACCGGCCTGTCGATGGGGGAGCACGCCGCGATCACCGCGAAGGAGTTCGGCATCGCCCGCGAGGCACAGGACGAACTGGCCGTCGCGAGCCACCGCAACATGGCTGCCGCCTACGACCGCGGCTTCTTCGACGACCTCGTCACCCCGTTCCTCGGGCTCACCCGCGACGACAACCTGCGTCCCGATTCGTCGGTGGAGAAGCTGTCGACGCTGAAGCCGGTCTTCGGCAACAAGCTCGGCGACGCCACCATGACCGCCGGCAATTCGACGCCGCTCACCGATGGCGCGTCGGCCGCGCTGCTGTCGAGCGAGGAGTGGGCCGCCGAGCGCAAGCTGCCGGTGCTCGCCTACCTCGTGGACTCCGAGACCGCCGCGGTCGACTACATCCACGGCGGCGACGGTCTGCTCATGGCTCCCACCTACGCCATCCCGCGTCTACTGCAGCGCAACGGCCTGACCCTGCAGGACTTCGACTTCTACGAGATCCACGAGGCGTTCGCCTCCGTGGTGCTCGCCACCCTGCAGGCGTTCGAGTCGGAGGAGTACTGCAAGGGCAAGCTGGGCCTCGACGCACCGCTGGGATCGATCGACCGCAGCAAGCTCAACGTCAACGGCTCGTCGCTGGCGGCCGGCCACCCGTTCGCCGCGACCGGCGGCCGCATCGTCGCCTCGCTGGCGAAGATGCTGCACGAGAAGAAGCAGGAGACCGGGAAGCCCGTCCGCGGCCTGATCTCCATCTGCGCCGCAGGCGGACAGGGTGTGACGGCAATTCTGGAGGCCTGATCGACACCTCGGAGATCGTTGAGCAAAAAAGTTCCGTTCGGTGTGTAACGCTCTGCGACGGACAGCGATAGACCCAGCGACCCCGCGCTGCTGCCTGACCCCCGACCTGGTAGCAACGCGGGGTCTTCGCATTCCGGACGCAGCTGTGCCGAACAGGCGCACTACCCTTGACAGCAGGTAGTTCGGCGCGCGGATTCGACGGCGCGCCCGACTTTGCGAAAGGATCTGGGTGAGCGGCAGCAACGGGACCGACGACTCCCATCACGAGCACGACGACGCACGAACCGAGAATCTCGGTCCGTCGTCGGAGTCCGCTCGTGAGGACGGGGGTGCGTCGGCCCCTACCGAGCGTTTCGAAGCGGTCGATCCTCACCGGCAGGTGGCCGAGCCGACGGCGAGTGATGGCACGGAGCCGACGGCGAGCGATGTTCCGGAGCCGACGGCGAGCGATGTTCCGGAGCCGAAGGCGAGCAGTGTTCCGGAGCCGAAGGCGAGTGATGTTCCGGAACCGACGGCAGAAGCTGAGGCCCAGCAACAAGCTTCCGGCGACTCCCGGAGCGAGAACGAGAATGCGGATCAGGCCCGCACCGACGTTGCAGACGGACCCGCGACCGAGAACGTCCCTCCTTCGGAGGCGCCCACCGCGGTCATTCCCGTCGTCGCGCCCGCGAACCGGGCACCGGGTGACGGATCGTCCGCCGCCACCGAGCGCGTCCACCGCTCGCCGGCGGAGCAGAGCCAGGGACAAGGACACCCCCCGCAGGGCGATCAGCCGACCCGGCAGATGCAGGCGGGACCGCCGCCACAGGGTCCGCCTCCCGTCACTCCTCCGCCCACGGGTGGTCCGGGAGGGTCCGGGGACGGGGACGAGCCGAGCAAGCGGGGGTCGAATCTGCCTCGGCGGACGATCGCACTGGTCGTCGGCGGGGTCGTCGCGCT
>NZ_AJVB01000044.1:0-16555 GCF_000278445.1 Rhodococcus sp. R1101 | reverse complement strand
GGAACAGCGCGGCGAGCAGGACCGTGAAGGGCGCGGACGACTGCAGTACGAGGGACGCGAGGCCGGTGGGCAGACCGGCCTCCATCGCCCAGAAGAGGAACGCGAACTGGGCGAAACCGAATCCGGCGCCGTAGAGCAGGAGCCAGCGCAGCGGAACGGCGGGTCGCGGGACGAACAGCACCACCGGGACGGCGATGACCGCGAAGCGCAGACCGGCGAAGAAGAACGGAGGGAAGTGGTCGAGACCCATCCTGATCGCGAGGAAGTTGCATCCCCAGAGCACCACAACAGTGAGAGCGAGCAGACGGTCCCGGAACGACATGCATCGATTCTTTGCTGAGGAAACAATCAGATCAAGCGAATGTTTCTGAAGCGATCGTGTAATTTTTCTACATGGATGTCGCGCGCATGCGGATTCTTCGCGAACTCGCCGACCGCGAGACGGTGGCCGCGACCGCTGCGGCCCTGTCGATGACGCCGTCGGCCGTGTCGCAGCAGCTCAAGGTGCTCGGGCGGGAGGCGGGAGTCCCGCTGCTCGAACCGGACGGTCGCCGGCTACGGTTCACCGACGCGGGTCGTGCGCTGGTGGTGCGCGCCGACGAGGTGCTCGACGCCCTCGACCGGGCGACCGACGAGATGGCCGCCTACGCGCGGTCGCCTCGCGGGCGGGTACGCGTGGCGTCGTTCCCCTCGGGGGCGGCGCTCCTGCTCCCGGCCGTGCTCGAAGCGGCCGAAGCGATCGGTGTGGAGCTGGACGTGAGCGACGAGGACGTCCCTGCCTCGGCCGCACCCGCTCTGCTCGCCGACTACGACGTGGTGCTCACCCACCGCGACGAGCGATCGGCGCCGCTGTCGGGCCCCCGCCTCCATGTCGAGACGCTGATGCGTGAACCGATCGATCTCGTCCTGCCGTCCGGGCACCGCCTCGCGTCGCAGGAACGCGTGCGGGTCGACGAACTCGCGGGGGAGAGCTGGATCAGTGTGCGGGGTGGTTTCCCCGTCGACGACGTGCTGCTCTCCGTCGCCGCGATGACAGAGATACGGCCGCGAGTTGCGCACCGCATCAATGACTTCCGCGTCATCGAAGAGCTCGTGGCGGCGAGTCGCGGGGTGGCGCTGCTGCCCCGCTACTCGGTGCTGCACCCGGCGCTGGTGCGGCTGCCGTTGGCCGGGGTGCGCGCGGCGCGGATCTACGAACTCGTCACCCGCCCGGGCGCGGCGCGACGACCGGCCGTGGGCGCGGTGCTCGACAGCTTCCGTGCCGCCGCGGCGCGGAAGCTGTCGAGGTGAGAAACGACGCGATCGTGCGGGTCGGGCGAGCGCCCCGGCCTTCAGTGCATCGAACTCGTCCCGGTCGATGACACCGTCGTCGAGCAACTGTCGATGTCCGGATGAATGGCCGGGGTGAAATCCCGGACAACGACGAATGCGGTGGCCCTCGAAGGGGCCACCGCATTCCTGTCGGAAGGGTCAGCGGTGCGAACGGTTCACCGCGGAGACCACCGCGCGCAGCGACGCCGTGGTGATCGACGGGGCGATACCCGCGCCCCACACCAGCGTGGTCGTGCCGTCGGGACGCGTGACGTCGGCCTCGACGTATGCGGCGGCGTTGGCGTCGTCGCCGGCGGACATGGCGTGCTCGGCGTAACCGCGGACGGCCACCTGGTAGCCCAGCGACTCGAGGGCATCGACGAAGGCTGCCAACGGGCCGTTGCCGGTACCGGAGATCTCCTTCTCCACGCCGTCGACCACGAGCACAGCGGTGATGGTGTCCTCGCCGTCGTCGGTCTCGGCTGCGGTGACCTTCTGCCGGATGCGTTCGAGCGGCGTGACCGGAGCCAGGTACTCCTCGTGGAAGATGTCCCACATCTCCTTGGGACTGACCTCGCCACCTTCGCCGTCGGTGACCTTCTGCACGGCCTGCGAGAACTCGATCTGCAGACGTCGCGGCAGGTTCAGGCCGTGGTCCTGCTTCATGATGTACGCGATGCCGCCCTTGCCGGACTGCGAGTTCACGCGGATCACGGCCTCGTAGGTACGGCCGACATCCTTCGGGTCGATGGGCAGATACGGTACGGCCCAGGTGTGGTCGTCGACGTCGACGCCGGCGGCCTCCGCGTCGACCTTCATCGCGTCCATACCCTTGTTGATCGCGTCCTGATGGCTGCCGGAGAAGGCGGTGTAGACCAGGTCGCCGCCGTAGGGATGGCGCTCGGGGACGGGCAGCTGGTTGCAGTACTCGACGGTGCGGCGGATCTCGTCGATGTTCGAGAAATCGATCTGCGGGTCGATGCCGCGGCTGAACATGTTCATGCCCAGGGTCACCAGGCACACGTTGCCGGTGCGCTCACCGTTGCCGAACAAGCAGCCCTCGATACGGTCGGCGCCGGCCTGGTAACCCAGTTCGGCCGCCGCGACACCGGTGCCGCGGTCGTTGTGCGGGTGCAGCGACAGGATGATCGAATCGCGCTTCGCCAGGTTGCGGTGCATCCACTCGATCGAATCGGCATACACATTGGGCGTGGCCATCTCGACCGTTGCCGGCAGGTTGATGATGACCGGGTTCTCCGGGGTCGCGCCGAGGGTCTCGACGACCGCGTCGCAGACCTCCTTGGCGTACGACAGTTCGGTTCCCGTGTAGGACTCGGGGGAGTACTCCCAGCGCCAGTTCGTGTCGGGGTGGTTCTTCGCCTCCTCGAGCACCAGTTCGGCCGCGTCGGTGGCGATCTTCTTCACCGTCTCCTTGTCGGCCCGGAACACCACGCGCCGCTGCAGGATCGACGTCGAGTTGTAGAAGTGCACGATCACGTTCTGTGCCCCGGCGCAGGCCTCGAAGGTGCGCTTGATCAGTTCGGGACGGGACTGCGTCAGGACCTGGATGGTGACGTCGTCGGGAATCGCGCCGTCTTCGATGATCTCGCGGACGAAGTCGAAATCGGTCTGGCTCGCGGACGGGAAACCGACCTCGATCTCCTTGTACCCCATACGCACGAGCAGATCGAACATGCGCCGCTTGCGAGCGGGGCTCATCGGGTCGATCAGGGCCTGGTTGCCGTCGCGCAGGTCCACGGCACACCACGCGGGAGCGCGATCGATGATCTTGTCGGGCCAGGTGCGGTCGGGCAGCGAGACCGGCTCGACCTCCTCGGCGAACGGCCGGTACCGGTAGGCCGGCATCGACGAATTCTTCTGCTTGTTCCACGACGGCTGGTCGGCCGGGCCCGGCTTGCTCGGCGGCGTGATGGTGCGCGAGCCGGAGGTGAAAGCGTCGGCGGGTGACATGACGTAACTCCAAAGAGAAAAAGGGACCTGTAGGCCCAGATCGAATATCGACCGGCGCGTCGAAACCCCGCGACGGGAAGCCGGTCTGGTCAGATCCCGCCGCGGCGGCCGAGGAGAAGCACGCGCTGCATGTGGAGAAGTGTATCGCGACATCCCCCACAGCAACCAAGTGGCACCGCCCACACCCGACCGGATCGCCGGCTCGTGACCCGATCGATACACACTCGCCGGACACGACGGGTGATGGGCGGGTCGATGGGATCGTGCCCCGTTCATCCATCCCCGGCCCACGGAATCGGACCTGTACTTCGCCGCGTCCCGATGGAGCGACCGCACCGTCATGCTGTTGCACACGACACTTTCCTGAGACGCCCCGGGGCGACGAAAGGCACGGTCGGTAAGCTGGGCCACTGGACTTGTTCCCGAAACTCGGAGGTTGGCCAGCGTGGCACTCGTCGTCCAGAAGTACGGAGGATCCTCGGTCGCGACGGCCGAGCGGATCCGGCGCGTCGCTGAAAGGATCGTCGAGACCAAGAAGGCGGGCAACGACGTCGTGGTCGTCGTCTCGGCCATGGGAGACACGACCGACGAACTCCTCGATCTCGCGCAGCAGGTGTGCCCGGTCCCGCCGGCCCGCGAGATGGACATGCTCCTCACCTCCGGTGAGCGCATCTCCAACGCCCTCGTCGCGATGGCGATCCACTCGCTCGGCGCCGAGGCCCGGTCGTTCACCGGTTCGCAGGCGGGCGTGATCACCACGGGCAGCCACGGCAAGGCGAAGATCATCGACGTCACCCCCGGCCGTGTGCGCACCGCCCTCGACGAGGGCAGCATCGTGCTCGTCGCCGGCTTCCAGGGCGTGAGCCAGGACAGCAAGGACATCACGACTCTCGGTCGTGGCGGTTCGGACACCACCGCCGTCGCACTCGCCGCCGCGTTGAAGGCCGACGTCTGCGAGATCTACACCGACGTCGACGGCGTGTTCACCGCGGACCCGCGCATCGTCAAGGACGCGCAGCGGCTCGAGAAGGTCTCGTTCGAGGAAATGCTCGAGCTCGCCGCGTGCGGCGCGAAGGTTCTCATGCTGCGGTGCGTGGAGTACGCCCGCCGCTACAACGTGCCCGTGCACGTTCGTTCGTCGTACACCACCAAGCCCGGCACCATCGTGTCCGGATCGATGGAGGACATTCCTGTGGAAGAGGCCCTGATCACCGGCGTTGCGCACGATCGCAGCGAAGCCAAGATCACCGTCGTCGGAATCCCCGACACCCCCGGTTACGCCGCCAAGGTGTTCCGTGCCGTCGCCGACGCCGAGATCAACATCGACATGGTGCTGCAGAACATCTCGAAGGTGGAGACCGGCAAGACCGACATCACCTTCACCTGCCCGAAGAGCGACGGGCCGCGTGCGGTCGAACTGCTCACCAAGCAGCAGAGCGATATCGGCTTCACCCAGGTCCTCTTCGACGACCACATCGGCAAGGTCTCCCTCGTGGGTGCCGGTATGAAGAGCCATCCCGGTGTCACGGCCAAGTTCTGTGAGGCTCTCGCCGGCTCCGGTATCAACATCGACCTGATCTCGACCTCGGAGATCCGCATCTCCGTCCTGGTCGACGACAACGAACTCGACGACGCCGTGCGCGCGCTGCACGCGGCATTCGAGCTCGGCGGCGACGAAGAAGCCGTCGTGCACGCAGGAACGGGGCGGTAACAGTGACCACCGATCACGCGAGCCGGGCGACGGGGACGACCGTCGCAGTCGTAGGTGCCACCGGTCAGGTCGGCATCGTCATGCGCACTCTGCTCGAGGAGCGCAACTTCCCCGCCGACACGGTGCGGTTCTTCGCGTCGGCCCGCTCGGCCGGCAAGAAGCTGCCGTTCCGCGGTGAGGAGATCGTCGTCGAGGACGTCGCCGCGACCTCCGACGAGGATCTGAAGGGCATCGACATCGCGCTGTTCTCGGCCGGGGGCACCCTCTCCAGGGAGCAGGCGCCGCGGTTCGCGGCGGCCGGTGCGATCGTCGTCGACAACTCGTCGGCGTGGCGCAAGGATCCCGAGGTCCCGCTCGTGGTGAGCGAGGTCAACCCGGAGCAGGTGAAGAACCCCCCGAAGGGCATCATCGCCAACCCGAACTGCACCACCATGGCTGCGATGCCGGTGCTCAAGGCGCTGCACGACGAGGCCGGGCTCCAGCGTCTGATCGTGTCGAGCTACCAGGCCGTCTCCGGTAGCGGCCTGGCGGGCGTCGAGGAACTCGTCGGCCAGGTGCGTGCCGTCGCCGACGAGGCCGACAAGCTCGTCCATGCGGGTGACGCGGTCGACTTCCCGGCCCCGAACAACTACGTCGCCCCCATCGCGTTCAACGTGGTGCCGCTCGCGGGTTCGATCGTCGACGACGGATCCGGTGAGACGGACGAGGACCAGAAGCTGCGCAACGAGTCACGCAAGATCCTCGGTCTGCCCGACCTGCTCGTGTCGGGCACGTGCGTACGTGTTCCCGTCGTGACCGGTCACTCGCTGTCGATCAACGCCGAGTTCGAGCGGCCACTGTCGGTCGAACGTGCGCAGGAACTGCTCGCGAACGCGCCGGGCGTCCGACTCGTGGACGTCCCCACCCCGCTCGCGGCAGCGGGCGACGACGTCTCGCTCGTGGGTCGTATCCGCCAGGACCCGGGTGTTCCGGAGGGGCGCGGTCTCGCGCTCTTCGTCTCGGGCGACAATCTGCGCAAGGGTGCTGCTCTGAACACGATCCAGATCGCGGAGCTGCTCGTCTAGCGATCTTCCGGGCTTCTCGACGGAGCGGGCGGACCTCTTCCGGGTCCGCCCGCTCCGTCGTTTCTCGGGGTGACCTGCACTCCGGGCATTATTTACAAGCAGTCTGGACTGTTTGTTGTTTTCCCATTACGCTTCGCAACGTGATCGAGGACACTGCGCCGAACAGTAGCCGGACCCAGGCGGAACGCACAGCCGCGACGCGAGGCAAACTGCTCGACGCCGCGGTCGACTCGCTCGTCGAACACGGTTACTCGGGCACCAGCACCCAGGGCATCGCCAAACGTGCCGGAGTCTCGCGAGGCGCCCAGCTCCACCACTTCCCGACGAAGGAGAGTCTCGTCGTCGCGGCGGTCGGGCACCTCGTCGACAAGCGACTGCGGGAGATCCTCGAGACACGGCCCGACCCGGAGCACGGCTTCGAGGCCCTCATGGATGCCTTCTCCGGGCCGCTCTTCGCCGCAGCGCTCGAACTGTGGGTCGCGGCCCGGACCGATCCGTCCCTGCACGAGGCCATGATCCCGCTCGAGCGCAAGGTCTCCGACGCTCTTCGCACCGGATGCCTCCAGATCATGGGCGACCGGGTCTCACCCGACCACATCGACCTCAGCATCGAAATCGCCCGGGGCTTCGCCGTCTCGGCCCTGATGCGTACCCCCGAATCCGATCGAGAATTCCGGGAGCGCCTGCTCCCGGTCTGGAAGGCGCTGGTGATGAAATGAGTCTCGCACTGCTTCCCGATCACGTGCACACGCTCGTCGTCGGCGCGGGCTTCGGCGGCATCGGTATGGCCGCAACGCTGTTGCGCGAGAACCGCGATGCCGACGTCCTCGTCCTCGAGCGCGGTGACGATGTCGGTGGAACCTGGCGTGTGAACACCTATCCCGGTGCCGCATGCGATGTTCCGAGTGCGCTGTACTCGTTCTCCTTCGCACCCGAACCCGACTGGTCGCGAGCGCACGGCACCCAGGAGGAGATCTACGCGTACCTCCGCCGCGTCGCCCGTGAGCAGGGCGTCACCGACCGGACGATGTTCGGATGCGAACTGCGTGAGGCGCAGTGGGATGCCGAGCGTGCCGTGTGGCGGATCTCCACCTCCCGCGGCGATCTGACCGCCGACGTGCTCGTCGCCGCGACCGGCACTCTCTCCACGCCCGTCCATCCGAAGGTTCCCGGACTGGACTTGTTCCGCGGCAAGAAGTTCCACTCGGCCGAGTGGGATCACGACCACGACCTCACCGGCGAGCGTGTCGCCGTCATCGGTACGGGAGCCTCGGCCGTCCAGTTCGTGCCGGCGATCGTCGATCGCGTCGAGCACCTCACGCTGTTCCAGCGCACCGCCTCCTGGGTGATGCCCAAGCACGACCACGTCATCGCGCGGTCGGTCCGCACGCTCTACCGGCGTCTCCCCGTCACCCAGAAGATCGTGCGCGCAGGGGTCTACGGGCAGAAGGAGATCTACGTCGTCGGAATGACGAAGCCTTTCGCCCGTAAGTACTTCCTGCCGCTGTTCGAGGTTCGGGCACGGCAGGTGCTGCGCAGGAGCGTGCGCGATCCCGAACTGCGCAGGCGTCTGACACCGGACTTCGTGATCACCTGCAAGCGGATCCTCCTGTCCAACGACTGGTTCCCCGCCATCACCCGGCCGAATGTGGACGTCGTGTCCTCCGGTCTGGCGGCGGTCACCGAGAACGGTGTCGTCGACGACGACGGCACCGAATACCCCGTCGACACGATCATCTTCGGCACCGGTTTCACGCCGACGGAACCACCTGTCGCGCACCATATCCGTGGGATCGACGGCCGCACACTCGCCGAGACGTGGGACGGCAGTCCGTCGGCCTATCTCGGGATCACCGTGCCCGGCTTCCCGAACCTGTTCCTCATGTACGGACCCAACACCAACCTCGGCCACAGCTCGATCGTGTACATGCTCGAATCGCAGGCCGATTACATCTCCGACGCGCTGCGCACGATGGAGCGCCGGGGAATTGCAGCCGTGGAGGTGCGCGACGACGCGGTGCGCCGTTACACCGCCGACCTCGATCCGGCACTGGACGACACGGTCTGGAACCAGGGTGGCTGCAGCAGCTGGTACATCGACGAGAAGGGCCGCAACTCCGTGATGTGGCCGACCTTCACGTGGCAGTACCGGGCGCGGACCAAGCAGTTCGACCCGGAGAGCTACACCGAGCACCGAGCGACGGGAGGGGCGAGCGCATGACCCACTACGACGTCCTCGTCATCGGATCCGGATTCGGCGGCAGCGTTGCAGCACTGCGCGCCACCGAGAAGGGTTACACGGTGGGAGTTCTCGAAGCCGGCCGGCGCTTCGAGGACGACGAGCTGCCCGAGACGAGCTGGCGGCTGCGCAAATACCTGTGGGCGCCCCAGCTGGGGTGCTACGGGGTGCAGCGTATGCACCTGCTGCCGAACGTGCTCGTCATGGCCGGTGCGGGTGTGGGCGGCGGGTCGCTGAACTACGCCAACACCCTGTACAAGCCCCCGACGCCCTTCTTCCGCGACCCGCAGTGGGGTCACATCACCGACTGGGAAGCGGAACTGGCGCCCTACTACGACCAGGCGGCCCGGATGCTCGGGGTGCGCCCCAACCCCGGCACCACTCCCGCCGACGAAGTGATGCGCCAGGTCGCCGACGAGATGGGTGTGGGCCACACCTACACGACCACCCCGGTCGGTGTGTTCTTCGACGAACCCGGCAAGACGGTTCCCGACCCGTTCTTCGGCGGAGCGGGCCCCGACCGCACGGGATGCACCGAATGCGGCAGCTGCATGACGGGTTGCCGTGTGGGAGCGAAGAACACGCTCGTCAAGAACTATCTCTACCTCGCCGAGAAGGCCGGTGCGCACATCCACGCACTCACCACGGTGACCCGTGTGGTGCCCCGTCCGGGCGGCGGATACGAGGTCCACACCCGCAGCACCGACGGGATCAGGAAGCAGCGCAAGGTCTTCACGGCCGACCAGGTGGTGGTCGCAGCCGGTACCTACGGCACGGCTCGCCTGCTGCTCGCGAGCCGGGAGACGGGTGATCTTCCGAACCTGTCGCCTGCTCTGGGCACCGTGGTGCGAACCAACTCCGAGGCGGTGCTCGCCGCGACCGCGCAGGATCGTGTCGTCGACTACACGCAGGGCGTGGCCATCACGTCGTCCTTCCATCCCGACGACCACACGCACATCGAGCCGGTGCGGTACGGCAAGGGCAGCAATCTGATCGGCCTGCTCCAGACGCTGCTCGTGGACGGTGGCACCCGTATGCCGCGACTGCTGAGGTTCTTCGGTGTCGCCGCGAAGAATCCCGGTGCCTTCCTCCGCTCGCTGTCGGTGCGGAACTGGTCGGAGCGCACGGTGATCGCCCTGGTCATGCAGACCGACGACAACTCGCTCGAGCTCGCGACGCGCCGCACGCCGGTCGGCCGGGGACTGACCGGCAAGCCGGGGCCGGGCACCCCGCCGCCCGAGTGGATCCCGGTGGGTCACGAGGCGGTTCGCCGCGTCGCCGACAAGATCGGCGGTGACGCCGGTGGTTCGATCGCCGATCTGTTCGACATCCCGATGACGGCGCACTTTCTCGGCGGCTGTGCGATCGGGGATTCACCGCGTAGCGGCACCGTCGATCCGTATCTGCGCGTCTACGGACACGAGGGGCTGCACGTCGTCGACGGGTCCGCGGTGAGCGCCAACCTCGGCGTGAACCCGTCGCTCACCATCACCGCGCAGGCCGAGCGTGCGATGGCGCTGTGGCCGAACAAGGGGGAGAAGGACAACCGGCCGCCGCTCGGTTCCGCGTACGAGCCCGTGCAGCCCGTCCGGCCCGTGCGACCGGCCGTGCCCGTCGATGCTCCGGCGGCGCTGAGGCTCCCGATCACCCCCGTGCGAAAGGAGAGCACCCGTGCTCTGGACAGTGCCTGAGTGCAGGGACGACCGCACCGAGTACCCGGTCTCACCGCCGCCGCCCTGGCCGGCCGCCGTGCGGGCCACCCTGTGGTGGCATCGCAGCACGCCGGAGGCCGCCGAATACGGCCCGACCGGGCCGACACTGCCCGTCACGCTGGCGATGGCGGTCGATTATCTCGACTCGCCGGTCGGACCGTACCGCGAGGTGCTCGCCAGCCCGGTTCTGCGTCGCGGCCTGATCCCGGCGATGGCGGTGCCGTTCATCGCCGTCGATTCCGAGCCGTCGGTGCACGGAGGTCGCGAGCACTGGAAGCTGCCGAAGGTGCTTGCGAAGTTCGACGGAGACGTCCTCGGCGACTTCTCCGCGACCGGCGCGCGGTGGAGTGTCGCCACGTCGACCGTTCCGAAGGGGCCCGAACTGCCGATCGCGGGTGGGCTGACCTTCGCCCAGCCGATTCCCGGTGGTGCGGTCCGACGCGCCACGGCCCGGCTGCGGGGCAGGTTCCGCTACGCGCGGGTCACCGTCGCCGCGGAGGGACCGACGCTGAGCCGCTGGCTGCGCCCGGGCACCCACCACGGCATCGTCATCACCTCCGGGCGGATGTCGACGGGCCGGTCGCGGGTCGTGCACCGGGTGTAGGTCACCGGGTGTCGTGCGTGCGCTGATGGACCTGGTGTTCGGTCCACCGGCGACCGCATCGATCCTTTTCTTGACTTATTCCAGAAAAGGGGCATACTTGGGGTCGTGCAACAAGGACGCGAGGATCACTTCGACCCCCAGGAGCAACTGCGCTCCGTGGGTCTGCGGGTGACCGCTCCCCGCGTTGCCGTACTGAGAACCGTTGCCGAGCATCCCCATTCGGATGCAGACCGGATCGCCGCACATGTGCGCGACGAACTCGGTTCGGTGTCGACGCAGGCTGTGTACGACGTACTCAAGGCATGCGTGGGGAACGGGCTGCTCCGCCGGATCGAACCGGCCGGTTCACCCGCACGGTACGAGACCCGCATCGGCGACAACCATCACCACCTCGTGTGCCGCGCATGCGGCACGGTCGTCGACATCGACTGTGTCGTCGGGGCAGCGCCCTGCCTGACGCCGTCCGACGACCACGGCTTCGTCATCGACGAAGCGGAGGTCACCTTCTGGGGCCTGTGCCCCTCCTGTCGCGAGAACTAGCTCCCGCTCACTTCGCCGGTGGCCCGGCCCGCCACGGGTCGAGCTGCCGGGTTCGTGTCCCGAGAACCCGAACCCACGTATTCGGAGGTCATCCATGACGAACACCCGTTTCACCACGAACAACGTCGGTATCCCCGTCGCGAGCGACGACGAGTCGCTGACCGCCGGCGCCCAGGGCCCGATCCTGCTCCACGACCACTACCTGGTCGAGAAGCTCGCGCACTTCAACCGCGAGCGCGTACCCGAGCGCGTCGTGCACGCCAAGGGCGCCGGTGCGTTCGGTGAGCTCGTCGTCACCGAGGACGTCTCCGCCTACACCAAGGCCGAGCTGTTCCAGCCCGGTGCGACAACCGAGATGCTGGCCCGCTTTTCGACCGTCGCCGGTGAGCAGGGCAGCCCCGACACCTGGCGCGACCCGCGTGGCTTCGCCCTGAAGTTCTACACCGGGGACGGGAACTACGATCTCGTCGGCAACAACACCCCGGTCTTCTTCATCAAGGACCCCATCAAGTTCCCCGACTTCATCCATTCGCAGAAGCGCCTGCCCGGCTCCGGCCTGCGCGACCATACGATGCAGTGGGATTTCTGGACTCTGCGTCCCGAGACGGCGCACCAGGTCACCTGGCTGATGGGCGACCGCGGCCTGCCGCGCACCTGGCGGCACATGGACGGTTTCGGTTCGCACACCTACCAGTGGATCAATGCCGCCGGTGAGCGCTTCTGGGTGAAGTACCACTTCAAGACCGACCAGGGCATCGAGTTCCTCACCCAGGCCGAGGCCGACCGCCTGGCCGGTTCCGATCCCGACTACCACCGCGCCGACCTGTACACGGCGATCGAGCGCGGCGAGTTCCCGAGCTGGACGCTCCACGTGCAGATCATGCCGGTCGCGGAGGCGGAGAACTACCGGTTCAACCCGTTCGACCTGACCAAGGTGTGGTCGCAGAAGGACTACCCGTTGATCAAGGTCGGCACCATGACCCTGAACCGCAACCCGCGCAACTTCTTCGCGGAGATCGAGCAGGCCGCGTTCGCGCCGTCGAACATCGTGCCGGGCATCGGTTTCTCGCCCGACAAGATGCTGCTCGGCCGCGTGTTCTCCTACGCCGACGCCCATCGCTACCGCATCGGCGTCAACCACGCACAGCTGCCGGTGAACTCCGCGAAGGCCGCCCGTGTCGACTCCTACAGCAAGGAGGGCAGCATGGCCTACACCTTCGGCGACCCGCAGACGCCGGTCTACGCACCGAACAGCTTCGGCGGCCCGCACGCCGACCCCGAGCGGGCCGGTGACGAAGGCCTGTGGGACTTCGGAACCGAGGCCGTGCGGGCGGGATACGTGCAGCACCGCGAGGACGACGACTTCGCCCAGGCGGGCATTCTCGTCCGCGAGGTGATGGACGACGCGGCACGTGAGCGGCTCGTGAACAACATCGTCGGTCACGTCCTCGGCGGTACCTCGGAGGCGCTCTACGAGCGGATCTTCGAGTACTGGCGCAATGTCGACGAGGAACTCGGCAAGCGGGTCGAGGCGGGCGTGCGCGCCGGAGCCTGATCCGTCACCGGGGAGCCGGCGGGATCAGAGGAGCCCCCACCAGTAGATCAGCGCCGCCAGCGCCAGCACGATCAGCGTGGTATCCATGTCGCTCTCCCTCCGGACCTTCGGCCATGCGCCGTTCGCGGCGCCGACGGTACAACTCCATCTTCCTCGCGGACGAGGAATCCGGCACGGATGACAGGGCCGTCCACCGCTCCGGTGGGCGGCCCCGTCCGTATCCGGGCACCATCTCGCTCGTTCGAACATGCGTGTGACAGCTGTGTCGGCTGTGGTTGTTAGGTTGGAGACCCGGACCGGCGGTGTCCCCGTCGGGGCGGGTCCGCGGCCGTTCTTCGAAAGGTGTTGCCCGACATGGTGATGGGTCCTACCCATGCAGTTTCCGGAGCGCTGGTGGGGCTCGTCGTCGCCGATCTGCTTCCTCCCGACTGGGGTGCGCCCGCGTCCACCGCGGAGACCTTCGCCTTCGCAGCGGTGTGCTCGGGGGCGGCCCTGCTGCCGGATCTCGACACGGCGCAGTCGACGGTCGCGAGGTCGTTCGGGCCTGTGAGCCAGATCTGCGCCAAGGGCGTCGACGCGGTCTCGCTCGGTTACTACTCGCTCACCAAGGGAAGCCGCGACCGGAAGCGACGTGGCGGGCACCGCACCATGACGCACACCGCCCTGTTCGCGGCGCTGCTCGGCGCCGGAGTCTCGGCACTCGTCGCGAGCTTCGGCAGGGAAGCGATCATCGGGGTCCTGTTCGTCACCCTCGGCCTCGCTCTGCGGGGACTGTTCGGGTCGTGGGCCAACAAGCGTGGGTGGGTGATCGTCACCCTGAGCGCTGCCGTGCTGTCGATCCTGTCGTGGACGTGGTTCCCTCAGGAGGTCGCATCGACGGGCCTGGGTGTGGCGGTGGCCCTCGGGTGCGCCACCCACTGTCTCGGTGATGCCATCACCAAGGAAGGCATCCCCTTCCTCGCGCCGTTCGTGCCGTGGCGCGGGTCGCGCTGGTGGGAGATCAAGCTGCCGTCGGTGCTGTCCATCCGTGCGGGCGGCCCGTTCGAGCTCGGCATCCTCGGTCCCGCTCTGACCGTGGCGGCGGTCGCGATGGGGATCTGGTCGGTCGACGGCGCTCCCGAACACATCCTCGGCACGCTGGAGGCATCGGGACTGTCGTTCTGGAGTGAGGGCGGCGCAAACCGGTAGCAGTACTGGAACGAAAAGAGAACTTGTTCTATTTTTGCGGAGTCCGTGCCCGCAGAACAGAACGGAACCCGCCCCGTGAGCGATCGAGCCTCAGGCCCCACACTCAGCCGTCGCGGTCTTCTCGGAGCGGCCGCCGGAGCCGCTGTCCTCGCAGGCACGGGATGGACTCTCGCGGGGGCCGTGCCCCTCGGCGACCCGGCCGCGACCATCCCGGCGCCACCGGATTTCCCGGCCGACATCCCGCTCTCGCAGCAACAGTTCGTCAACTGGGCGAAGACCATCCGGTTCGACGCGGTGTGGACCGCGACCGCGCGCACCGCCGACGACGTCGTCCGCCTCGCCAACTGGGCACACATCCACGGCTTCCGCATCCGCCCTCGTGGATCGATGCACAGTTGGAGTCCGCTCACCCTCGAAGCCGGCCAGGACATCGGCAACGTCGTGCTGGTCGACACCATGTCGCAACTGAATCAGGTCGTCGTCGACTCCGCCGCCGCACCTCCGCGCGTGACGGCAGGTGGCGGGGCGAGCATCGAAGCGATCCTCACCGCGCTCGAAGCGCACGGACTGGGCTGGGCCAATTCGCCCGCCATCGGCGACATCTCCATCGCGGGCGCACTGTCGATCGGAGCCCACGGCGCCACCTATCCCGCAGCGGGGGAGACGGTGATCCCGGGCCAGTCGTTCGGATCCCTCTCCAATCTCGTCCTGGCCCTGACCGCCGTGGTGTGGAACCCGTCGGCCGGTGCCTACGAACTGCGCGAATTCCGGCGTGCCGAACCGGAGATCGGACCACTGCTCGCCCATCTCGGACGCACCTTCGTCACCTCGGTGACCCTGCAGGCCGGGGCGAACTACCGGGTGCGCTGCCAGAGCTTCACCGACATCCCGTGGCGCGAACTGTTCGCGCCGCCCGGCTCGCCGGGACGCACCTTCGAGCGCTACGTCGAGAAGCACGGGCGGGTCGAGGCGATCTGGTTCCCCTTCACCGAGACACCGTGGCTCAAGATCTGGTCGATGTCGCCGGAGAAGCCCGCCGCCTCCCGCGAGGTGCAGGGCCCGTACAACTACTACTTCTCGGACAGTCTCCCCGAGGAACTCACCGACCTGCTGGGACAGGTCGTGCGCGGCGCCCAGGGCGTCACACCGGCCTTCGGCGCATCACAGTTCGGTGCGGTGGCGGCGGGGCTCGCCGCGACCGGCACGAACGATCTGTGGGGATGGTCCAAGGACCTGTTGTTCTACCTCCGCGCGACGACCCTGCGGGTCGTCGCGGGCGGGGGCGTCGTCGTGACCCGGCGCGACAACATCGCCCGCGTCATCAACGAATTCACGACGTGGCTGCACGAACGGATGACGCACTACGCCTCGCAGGGGCAGTACCCCGTCAACATGCCCTTCGAGGTGCGGCTGTGCAAGGTCGACGACGTCGACGAAGTGCTCGTCGACGCCGCCGGAGTGCCCGACCTGTCGGCGGTGCGCCCTCGTCCCGACCGGCCCGACTGGGACACCGCGATCTGGCTCAACGTGGTCTCCATCCCCGGAACCGTCGGAATGCCGGCGTTCTTCCGGGAGATGGAACAGTGGATGGCCGCCCACTACTCGGGCGACTACGCGACGTTCCGGTCGGAATGGTCGAAGGGATGGGCGTTCGACGAACAAGGCGGCTACCGCGACCCCGGTTTCCTCGGGAGCACGGTGCCGGCCATGTACCGCACCGGGTTGCCGTCCGGGCAGGGCTGGGACGCCGCGCTCGCGGCCTTCGAACGGCACGACCCGCATCGAGTGTTCAGCAACCGGTTCCTCGACCGCTTGCTGCCCTGATCGTCCGACGTCAGCATCCCGTATGCGAGAAGGCCCGCAGGTAACCCGCGGTTTGATAGGCGTACGCCCACGCCCAGTACGACAGGGCGATGTCGCCGGGGCTGGCGGCCATGATGAGTTCGCCGTCGAAGCAGCGCTCGAGGATGAAACGCGCCCGGGAGACGTGTGGCACGAACGTCACGACGATGACGCTCTTCCAGTCGTGCTGCTGGGCGAGACGGCTCAGTTCCATCGCCTCACCGCGCGTGGTGGGTGGGTCCGGTTCGAAGCACGTGACGGAAAATTCGTAGCGCGGGTGGTTGCAGAGGTCCGTCAGCCAGACATCTTTCGCGCCATTGGGATTCGACATCACGACCTGGGGCGCGAAGCCGTCGAGCGCGAGTTCGAGCGCATAGGGGTAGCGCTCGTATATCGCTCCGCCGAGGACGAAGATCGCATCCGCTCGGCGGTACGGACTCAGGTTCTCGATTTCGATCTGCGGGGCCACGTAGACGGGCACGCCCGCGGCGACGAAGGCACACACGGTGAGCAGGAGGACGGCGAGCCACCGTCGTCGGGAGCGGGGCCCGGTCGTCAGCGTGGAACCACCGGAGTTCTCCGGCGTGTTCTCCCGGGAGGCCCTGTGTCGTCGCGTCATCCGCCGATTTCCGTTCCCCCCGACCGGAGCCGGGACGTCTCGCGGGTGCACTGCCGCGTTTCAGTTTAAGTGAGACAAGTCGGTTTTTACCTCTGAAACAAACTCGAAGAACTTTTGCGAGGGTGCGGCGTCCGCTTTTCCTGCGGAGAAGCACCAACTCCGGGAGCGAGCGGCATATTCTGCTCATACACCCTGCGGC
>NZ_AJVB01000043.1:0-16629 GCF_000278445.1 Rhodococcus sp. R1101 | reverse complement strand
GTAACATGCCGCCTTCGCCGCGCATTCCACATCGTGGGACGGAGTGGCCGGATGGCACGACTGGAACGATGCAGTGGGACCGTCCGTAACACGCTGTCAACGCTCCGGGGAGGGTGGTGGAAACCTCACCGGAGGTTCTACGGCACGGTGTACGGCACGTAACTCAGGACTTGTCGAGGTACTCGACGCGTTCGGCGTCGAGCGCCGCGCGCACCATGCTCGCGAGCCCCGGGTGCTGTTCGAGGCCCGGATCCTTCTCGGTCACCGTCCGGGAGAAGTCGCGGGCCGCCTCGATGACGTCGGCGTCGTCGACGAGCGAGAGCAACCTGAGCGTCGACACCGTGCCGGACTGGGCGACCCCGAGGACGTCGCCCTCCCGTCGCAAGTGCAGATCGAGCTGGGCGAGTTCGAACCCATCGGTGGTGCCGGCGACGGCCTCGAGCCGCATCATCGTCGGGGTGCCGGGCTTCGCGTCGGTCACGAGCAGACACAACCCCTGGTGCCCACCGCGGCCGACGCGACCGCGCAGCTGGTGCAGCTGGCTGACACCGAACCGGTCGGCGTCGACGATCACCATCACCGTCGCGTTCGGCACGTCGACACCGACCTCGACGACGGTCGTGCACACCAACACGTCGAGCTCCGCCGCGTTGAAGGCCTGCATCACGGCGTCCTTCTCGTCGCCGGGCAACCGGCCGTGCAGCAGACCCACCCGCAGGTCGCGCAGCGGGCCGGAGGTCAGGAACTCGAACTGCTCGAGCACCGAGGTGGTCTCGGGTGGCGCCTGCCTACCCTTCCCCGAGCCCGGCTCGGGAGCGCCCGGATCGAGGAGCGCGTCGTCATCGGAATCGCCGTCGCCGATGCGTGAGCACACCACATAGGCCTGCCTCCCGTCGGCGACCTCTTCTCGGATACGTTCCCACGCCCGGTCGACCCACGTCGGGTGCACCTTCGCCGGGACCACGCGGCTGACGATCGGCGACCGCCCTCGGGGCAGTTCGCGCAGGGTCGAGACCTCGAGGTCGCCGAGCACGGTCATCGCGATGGTGCGCGGGATGGGCGTCGCGGTCATCACCAGCACGTGCGGTGACGCCCCGTCGCGGCCGCGCGACCGCAATGCGTCGCGCTGCTCGACGCCGAACCGGTGCTGCTCGTCGATCACCACGAGACCGAGGTCGAAGAACTGCACCTTGTCCTCGATGAGCGCGTGGGTGCCGATGACGATCCCGGCATCTCCCGTCACCGCCTCGTTGAGCGCGGCCCGCTTGCGCGCGACCCCCATCGAGCCGGTCAGCAGGGTCACGCGGGTCGCGAGTTCGTGGGCACCCAGTTCGCCCGCCGCCGCGAGGTCGCCGAGCATCGTGGTCAACGAGCGGGCGTGCTGCGCCGCGAGCACTTCGGTGGGTGCGAGCAGGGCGCACTGCCGCCCGGAGTCGATCACCTGCAGCATCGCCCGCAGCGCGACGATGGTCTTGCCCGAACCGACCTCGCCCTGCAGCAATCGGTTCATGGGGTGTTCTCGGGCCAGATCGGCGGAGATCTCCTCCGCCACGGCGAGCTGGCCGGCCGTCAGCTCGAAGGGCAGGCGCCGATCGAACTCGTCGGCGATTCCGTCCGCGCGGTGCGGACAGGACGGCGCCGAACGCACCTCGACGTCGTGCCGGCGGCCCGCGAGCACGAGCTGCACCGCGGCGGCCTCGTCGAACCGCAGGCGGTCGCGTGCCCGGTCGATCTCCTGCTTCGTGTCGGGCAGGTGGATCGATCGCAGGGCATCGTCGAGACCCACGAAGCCGTGCTCGTCGCGGACCCACGCGGGCAGCGGATCGTCGACGTGGTCGAGCTGGTCGAGCACCTGCCGCACGCAGCGCATGACGGTCCACGACTCGACCTCGCGGGTCGCGCGGTACATCGGGATCAGCGCGCGGTCGAAGACCGACATGTCAACCCCGGAGCCGTCCTGCGCGGTACGCGCGAGACCCGCCAGGGCACCGGCGCCCCGCACCCGGGCGGGGGCCGCCGAGACGAGATCGTCCGCGTCGCGCGGCTCGGGAAGCACGAGATAGCTCGGGTGGGTCAGGCTCCACTTGTCGCGGAAGTACTTCACGGTGCCCGAGAACATCGCGCGCACACCGGGCTTGATGTTGTGCTTGACCCGGTGCGGATTGAAGAAGGTGACGTCGATGCTGTGGCGATCGGAGCGCAGCCGTACCGCGAGGCGCTTCCCGGCGCGGGACTTCATCGGCACCTCCTGCGCCGATTCGACCCGCGCGATGATCGTGATGTGCCTGCCCTCCTCGGGCCGGCTCTCACCGAGCTCGGCGCCCTGGGTGGCGTAGCGGTGCGGATAGTGCCGCAGCAGATCCTCGACGGTGGCCATCCCGAACGCGTCGTGCAAGGCGTCCGCCGTCTTGCGGCCGAGGACATGATCGAGCCGGTCCGCGAGTGTCGCCACTGCCGTCCCTTCCGCTACTCGTGCGGTGGCCTCGCGGCGCACCGGCTACTCGACGCCGAGCTGCAGCAGGTCGCTGCGCTGACCGCCCTGATAGACCACCACGTCGATCTCCGGGTGGCGGCGATCGAGGTGGTCGGCCAGTTGCTCGACGAGTCCGTCGGGAGCATCGGCCCCGACCAGCATCGTCACGAGCTCGCCGCCCGCGGCGAGAAGCCTGTCGAGCAGCGATGCTCCCGCTGTCACCAGATCATGCTCGATCACTACGACATCATGGCCGGCGAGGCCGAGACTGTCGCCGGGCTCGCACGTTCCGACCCAGGTCAGAGCACGTTCGTTCGCGTACCGCAGCGACCCCCAGCGCACGCACGACGCCGCCTCCGACATCGCGAACGCATCGTCGACGGTGGCCCGCATCGGATCGTGCACGGCCAACGACGCCAGCCCCTGGACCACCGAGGACGACGGCAGGAACATCACGTCGCAGTCCTCCCGCCGCGCCCGGGCGCCCACGGCGACGACGTCCTGCGCGGAGAGCGCACCGTTGGGGAGCACGAGGACGTCCCGGCTCGGCAGTGCCCGGATCGCCGCGAGCAGCTCGTCGGGGACGGAGATCTTCTCCGCCCGCAGCACCTGCGCGCCCTCCGCTTCGAACAGTTCGGCAGCACCGTCGCCGCCGACCACCGCGAGGACCGCGCGGGACTGCTCCCCCGCCGTGTGGGTGTGCGCCGGGACTGCGGCCGGGCCCGACGCGGCGGCTCCGTCGCCGCACCCGCGACGTGCGGACTCGAGCGCGAAGCACGTGATGTCGATGCGACGCAGGGCACCCGCCGCGAGACCGGCCTCGACCGCTGCTCCGGGATTGCAGCAGTGCACGTGCACGGACCAGCAACCCGACTCCCCGGCGACGATCGCCACGGAGTCTCCCAGCACGTCGAGATGGGAACGCAGGGCGGCGATGCGCGTGTCGTCGGAGTTCTCGACGAGATACATCACCTCGTACTCCTGCTGGTCGCTGTCGTGGCGGTCGTCGACGATCTCGGGTTCGACCACGGGACGCGAGGCGCCGGCGAGCACCATCCGGCGGTCGGGGCGCGTTCCCGTGGTGACCTCGACCAGGCAGTCGAGCAGCACGAGCAGGCCGAGACCGCCGGCGTCGACCACCCCTGCCTCGGCGAGGACGTCGAGCTGGGTGGTGGTGCGCTGCAGCGCGTCGGCAGCGGCGTCGGCGCTGGCGACGACCACCTCGCACACGGTCGGGTCGGTCTCCGCGGCAGCGCGGACGGCACCGTCGGCTGCGGCTTCGAGGACGCTGACGATCGTGCCCTTCGCGGGCGCGCTGAGCGCTCCGGTCACGAGCGCCGCGGCGTTCGAGAGTGCGGCGGCGAGATCGGCGGCGCCGACGGTCGTCAGCCCGGCGACCGCGTCGGCCACACCGCGCAGGGCCTGCGCAAGGATGATCCCCGAATTGCCCCGGGCGCCGGTGAAGGCGCCGCGTGCGAGCCCCTCGGCGACGTCGGACGCGGTGAGCGCGCCGTCCGCGGGGCCACCGATCCGGGCCGCGGCGGCCTGCAGGGTGCTGAGCAGGTTGTTTCCGGTGTCGCCGTCGGGCACCGGGAAGACGTTGAGCGAGTTGATCTCGGCTCGGCGCTGTTCGAGCGCGTCCACACCGAACTCGACCCACCTGCGCAGCGCTCGCCCATCCACCGTGTCCTCGGCTTCGAGCAACGATTCCACCCCCTTCGCCTCTCGCCTCCGGGCCGCATCCGCCACTACGATGGGTACCGATCGCCACGGTGCCGAGCCCTGGCGAACAGGTTAACCGCGAGCCGTCCCGGCGTCCGGTTTGGCCATCCGCACTCGAGTTCGCTAAGCTTGCCGGGTTGCCTCGCACGGGTGGCTCGTTCCCCGTGTTTGCAGGGCGAAACAACACAGACAGAAGATCTATCCACTAGACACAAGGAGTTCGCGACATGGCTGCCGTCTGCGACGTATGCGCCAAGGGCCCCGGCTTCGGGAAGTCGGTCTCGCACTCGCACCGGCGTACCAACCGTCGCTGGAACCCGAACATCCAGAGCGTGCGCGCTCAGGTTGCACCGGGCAACACCCGCAAGATGAACGTGTGCACCTCCTGCCTCAAGGCCGGCAAGGTCGTCCGCGGCTGATTCCCGGTCGAGTCGTAGTGAAGGCCCCTTGCGCTGATTGCGCAGGGGGCCTTCACTGTTCGATTCTGCGGCCGGATATCGTGCGGGAATGACCGAGAACCAAGTTTCCTTTCCTGCCGGCAACGGCTCTCTTCACCCGCTGGTGAGTGTGGAGGACCGGGTCCTGCGGATCGCCGTGGCGACCTCCGAGTACGGCACCTCCCTGTCCCCCGCGGGAATGGAGCAGGGCATCGCGGCTCTGCGGGCGGCAGGCCCGGAGATCGGCGCCGTCCTGCTCGTCGGCGAGGGCGCGAACTTCTGTGCGGGCGGCAACGTCCACGGATTCGCCGCGGCCGAGGATCGTGGCGCCCACCTGTTCGAGGTCGCGAGTCTCTTCCACGACTTCGTCCGTGAGCTGAACAAGGCCGCCGTCCCGGTCGTCGCCGCCGTGCACGGCTGGGCTGCGGGCGCCGGCATGAAGCCTCGCGTTGCTCGCGGACATCGCGCTCGCCGGCCCGGGTACGAAGATGCGCGCCGCGTACCCCTCGATCGGTTTCTCGCCCGACGGCGGGATGTCCTGGACCCTGCCGCGGATCGTCGGTCCGGCGCGGGCGCGCGAGATCATCATGACCGATGCCGTGATCGGCGCCGACGAAGCCGTGCGTCTGGGTCTGCTGAGCCGGCTCGTCGCCGACGGGGAGATCCAGGGAGAGGGGTTGCGGCTCGCCCGAACCCTCGCCCACGGCCCGACGCAGTCCTACGCCTCGATCCGCTCGCTCGTCGCCGAGTCGGCAGGACGGTCGCTGTCGGAGCACCTCGACGCGGAAGCCGCCGCGATCTCCGCGGCCGCGACGAGCCCCACGGGCATCGAGGGCGTCGATTCCTTCGTCGCCAAGCGCCGCCCCGACTGGGATTCGATCCGCGCCTGACGATCCGGTATCGGTGGCGGACCGGTGGTCAGGGCAGTCGCCAGTCCACCGGTTCGCCGCCCTGTTCGACGAGGAGAGCGTTCGCGCGGGTGAACGGACGCGACCCGAAGAACCCGCGGGAAGCCGACAGCGGGGACGGATGCGCCGACTTCACGGTGGGCGCACCGCCGAGCATGGGCTCGAGGGTCGCCGCGTCGCGGCCCCACAGGATGGCGACGAGCGGGGTACCGCGCGCGACCAGCGCGCGGATGGCCTGCTCCGTCACCGCCTCCCAGCCCTTGCCCCGGTGCGAGGCCGGCTGGCCCGGCGCGACCGTGAGCACCCGGTTGAGCAACAGGACGCCGTGCTGCGTCCACGGCGACAGGTCGCCCGTGGACGGCTGCGGCAGATCGAGATCCTCGGTGTACTCGCGGTAGATGTTGGCGAGACTGCGAGGGATCGGACGGACGTCCGGAGCCACCGAGAAGCTCAGTCCCACAGCGTGACCGGGAGTGGGATAGGGATCCTGCCCGACGATCAGGACGCGTACCGCCTCGAAGGGCTGGGCGAAGGCCCGCAGCACGTTCGGGCCGGACGGCAGGTAGCTGCGTCCCGCGGCGAGTTCCGCGCGGAGGAACTGCCCCATGGCGGTGATGTCGTCGGCGACGGGTTCGAGCGCTCGGGCCCACCCCGGGTCGACGAGTTCGGAGAGGGGGCGGCCGGATCGGGGTTCACCCTCTCCACCGGACGCGGACTGTGTGTCGACGGTGTCGGCCACCTGTCACTCCTGGTCGATACGGCGGAGGGCGGTCCGGTAGTAGGCCGCGTTCGCTGCGTACATCTCGGCGTTGGCGTCGAAGTTGTTCTCGGGAACCTCGTACCCCTCGCGGACCTTCGCGGGGATGCCCATCGCCATGCGGCGGGGCGGGAGTTCGAATCGCGGAGGGATCAGGGCGCCGGCGGCGACCTGGGCACCGGCACCGATGACCGAGCCGTTGAGGACGAGCGAACCCGACCCGATCAGTGCACCGTCACCGATGGTGGAGCCTTCGATGTGCGCGTTGTGACCGACGACGCACCGCGCACCGATGACGGTGGCCTCGATCGCGGTGCAGTGGATGATCGTGCCGTCCTGGATGTTGGTCTTCTCCCCCACGGTGATCGTGCCGTAGTCCCCGCGCAGCACCGCCGAAGGCCACACGGAGGCCCCGGCACCGAGGGTGACGTTGCCGATCACGACCGCGTCGGGGTGAACCCATGCGTCGGGATGGATATCGGGGACACGCTCGCCGAGTGCGTAGACAGCCATGACTGCAGAACCTATCTCGAGTCGGGACCCTGGGATGCAGCGCCCGGCGCGAAGCTCTCCCAGCCTCCGGATCCCTCCCGGACTTCCCCGTCGACGGTGACACCGGCGCCCTCGAGCACCACCCCGATCGGCCGCCATCCGTCCGGCAGGGCGACCCCGCGCGGGAAGCATGCCGCGAGGGCGTGGTCCTCGCCGCCGGTGAGGATCCACTCCCACGGATCGGCCGACAGCGCCTCACCGGCCTTCCGGAGCTGCGTGTCGGGAGTGAGCGCGTCGGAGTCCAGGTCGATCGCGACTTCCGAAGCGGTACAGATGTGCCCGAGGTCGGCGACGAGACCGTCGGAGATATCGGTGCAGGCGTGGGCACCCGCCGCCGCGGCGGCAGGGCCTGCAGCGTAGGGCGGAGTAGGCACGAGATGCGACGCGACGAGCTCGGGGAACTCCGCGTTGCCGGCAAGCAGCAGAGCGAGGCCGGCTGCCGAGCGGCCGGTGCTGCCGGCGAGTGCGACGACGTCACCGGGACGGGCGGTCGAGCGGAGCAGCGGGGGTCGGCCCTCGAGGTCGCCGAGCACGGTGACCGACACGATCACCTGGCCGGCCTGCACGAGGTCGCCCCCCACCACTCCGGCACCAAGCTCCTCCGCGGCTTCCCCGATTCCCGCGGAGATGCCGTCGAGCACGGCGACGGGAGTGTCGGGCGGGCACCCGAGACCGACGACGAAGGCGGTGGGGCGTGCCCCGACCGCGGCGACGTCCGCCCCGTTCTGGGCGACGGCCTTGCGCCCGACCTGTTGCGGGCCGGACCAGTCGAACCGGAAGTGACGTCCTTCGACGAGCATGTCGGTGGAGATCGCGATACGGCCGTCGGCCGCTGCCACGACCGCCGCGTCGTGGCCCGGACCGACGAGCGTGCTGCGTGGCTGTCGCCGTGCCCTCACCGCCCGTTCGATCACGGGAAACTCCCCGATGTCGGAGACGGTGGGTCCGGTCGGGTTCGTCACGGTGACGGTCGCCTCTTTCTCGGTCGGCGGCGGGAGAGAGCCGGCACGTGTCCTGCTACGTTCGGTTCACGCTACCGCCCCCTGTCCCCGAGCCCGGATTCTGGACACGATGAACGACACCTCTGCTTCCGACCGCGAACCCTCCGACGGCGTCCCCGGCGAGACGTCCGAAACGGATGCGACCCGCCGCAGTCCCGCCCTGATCGCCACGGCGATCGCACTGCCCGTCGCTCTGCTGGTCGGGGTGGTCGTGGCGGCCGTGACGGTGTCCCGGTCACCTGTGAACACGCCCGTCGGTCTGGGTCCCGTGCCCGCCCCCGAGGCCGAATCCGAATCGTGCGCGCAGTTGCTCGCGGCCCTGCCCGAGGAGCTCGGCGACTACACGCGCGCCGAACTGGCCGACCCGGCTCCGGTGGGCGCCGCGGCCTGGCAGTCCGACGAGGGCGACGAGGTGGTCCTGCGCTGCGGTCTCGACCGGCCCGACGAGTTCGACCAGGCAGCGGCTCTGCAGGTGATCGACGAGGTGCAGTGGTTCGAGGTGTCGGGGGCCGAGCAGGGCATCCCGGCGAGCACGTGGTTCACGGTCGATCGTCCGGTCTACGTGGCGCTGACCGTGCCCGACGGTTCCGGGCCGACCCCGCTGCAGGACATCACGGCGGCGATCGAAGCGACGCTCCCGCAGCAGCAGATCGATCCGGCGCCGATCCGCTGAACCGGCCATACCCGGCGGTGGGTCACCGAGCCGGACATACCTGGCGGCGGGTCACCGAGCCGGACGAAGGTCGGCCCCGGCACCGTGGATGTGGTGCCGGGGCCGACCTCGTTCGTCGCCGCGTCGATCAGGACGCGTGCATGGTCCCCGTGCGCTGGTAGCGCTCGTGGAAGGAGAACGCCTCACCGAGCAGGTGCGGGGTGTGGCCTGCTCCGGGAGCCGCTTCGGCGCGCTCGATGTAGTCGAGCAGTTCGGCGCGGTAGTCGGGATGCGCGCAGCGCTCCACGACGACCCGCGACCGACGACGGGGAGACAGGGCGCGAAGATCGGCGAGACCCTGTTCGGTCACGATGACCTGCACGTCGTGCTCTGTGTGGTCGACGTGCGGCACCATCGGAACGATCGAGGAGATCGCGCCGCCACGGGCGGTCGACGGGCTCAGGAACATCGACAGGTAGCCGTTGCGCGCGAAGTCGCCGGAGCCACCGATACCGTTCATGATGCGGGTGCCCATCACGTGGGTGGAGTTGACGTTGCCGTAGACGTCGGCCTCGAGCATGCCGTTCATGGCGATGATGCCGAGGCGGCGCACGATTTCCGGGTGATTGCTGATCTCCTGTGGCCGCAACATGATGTGGTCGCGGTAGAAGTCGATGTTCTCGACGAAGTCGTTCAGTCCCGCTTCGGACAGCGCGAGGGCGGTGGCCGAGGCGAACCGGACGGTGCCGTGCTTGACGAGGTCGAGCATGCCGTCCTGGATCACCTCCGAGTAGCAGGTCAGCCCTCGGTACGGTCCGCTGTCGAGACCGGCGAGCACGGCGTTGGCGACGTTGCCGACACCCGACTGCAACGGCAGCAGCGTGTCGGCGGGCAGCCGTCCCGCGGCGACCTCGTGTGCGAAGAAGTCGAGGACGTGCTCTGCGATGGCCTGGCTGGTGGCATCCGGAGCGGTGAGCGCCGTGGCACTGTCGGGCCGGTCGGTCTCGACCACCGCGACGACACGCTCCGGATCGATCCGGAAGTAGGGCTGGCCGATGCGATCCTCCACGTGGGTGAGGTCGATCGGGCGGCGGTTCGGGGGAAGCGCAGTGCCGTAGTAGACGTCGTGCACACCGTCCATGGCGGCGGGGATCCACGAGTTGACCTCGAGGATCACCTTCTCGGCCACGTCGAGCCAGGTCTTGTTGTTACCGATGGATGTGGCGGGGATCAGCTCGCCGTTCTCGGTGATGCCGGAGATCTCGACGACCGCCACGTCCACGTGTCCGTAGTAGCCCTCCCAGACCTGCTGCGCGACGTGCGACAGATGGATGTCGACATAGTCCATCCGGCCCTCGTTGATCCGCCCGCGTGCGGTGGGCTCCGCCTGGTACGGCATACGCAGCGCGATTCCGTCGACGTCGGCGAGCATGCGTTCGGTGTCGGAGGCGACCGACGCGCCGGTGAGCAGGTTGATCCGGAAGTCGCCACCGGTCGCGCGCGTGCGCCGGATGTGTTCGGCGAGCGCAGGGGTAACGGCCTTCGGGGTGCCTGCACTGGCGAAACCGCTGATGGCGACCGTATCGCCGGGGCGGATCCACTGGACGGCTTCCTGCGCGGACACGATCTTGTTGCGGTAGGTCTCATGACGTACCCGAGCCTCGGCCGGGGTCACGACGACCGACTCCACAGACGGTGCTGCGGGGGATGAAAGGGCTGCGTACATGACGACGACCATAGCGGCGCGGATGATCCGCTCGTCACACTCGGGCCGGACCGGCGATCGCCGTCACCAATATGGACACAGAGTGTCACGAGTCGCACTCCAAGATCGATGCTATCGGAAGTTGTTGTTCCGCAGGATTTTACATCATGATTTCTGCCACGCCGTGCGACACTCGGTGCCACCTCCTTTCTCAGGCCACGTCCGGTCACGTTCTTCACGGTATCCCCGTTCGCCGCCGCATCGGTACCGTTCACCGCCGGTGACGAACCGTTCACCGCTGCCGTGACGGAACGACGTCGTGCACGATTGCAGCATGACGAACTCCACCGAGCTGTTGCGCGACGACGCCGAGCATCTCCTCCGCGAGCTGGCGGGTCCCGACGCCCGGCTCCGCGACGACCAATGGGTCGCGATCGAAGCGCTCGTGGTGCACCGTCGCCGCGCCCTCGTCGTGCAGCGCACGGGCTGGGGGAAGTCGGCCGTCTACTTCATCTCCGCCAAGTTGTTGCGTCGACAGGGCCGGGGTCCGACCGTGATCGTCTCGCCGCTGCTCGCGCTCATGCGGAACCAGGTCGCGGCCGCCGAGCGGGCCGGCGTCCACGCGGCGACCATCAACTCCGGCAATGTCACGGAGTGGGACTCGATCCACGAGCAGATCGCGGCGGGCGAGGTCGACGTGCTCCTCGTGAGCCCCGAGCGCCTCAACAATCCCGACTTCCGCGACCAGGTGTTACCGTCTCTCGCCCGCGATGCCGGACTGGTGGTCGTCGACGAGGCGCACTGCGTGTCGGACTGGGGTCACGACTTCCGGCCCGACTACCGCCGTATCCGCACCCTCGTCTCCGAACTCGGCGACGACATCCCGGTGCTGGCGACGACCGCGACCGCCAACGATCGGGTGGTGGCGGACATCGCCGCACAACTCGGTGTGGGCGGGAACGCCGATGTCGGCGGGAGCAGCGATCCCGGCCCCGGCGAGACACTCGTGCTGCGCGGCGGGCTCGACCGTCCGTCGCTGCACCTGTCGGTGGTGCGGATCGACGAGCCGGCACGACGTGCGGCGTGGCTCGCGCAGCATCTGAAGGACCTGCCGGGATCGGGCATCGTCTACGCGTTGACGGTCTCCGCCGCCCGCGACCTCGCAGCGCTCCTGGCCGACCACGGCTACGCGGTGGCCGCGTACACCGGGCAGACCGAACCGACCGAACGCGAACAACTCGAGGCCGACCTGCTCGACAACAAGGTCAAGGCACTCATCGCCACCTCGGCACTCGGCATGGGTTTCGACAAGCCCGACCTCGGCTTCGTGGTCCATCTCGGCGCCCCGTCGTCGCCGATCTCCTACTACCAGCAGGTGGGGCGCGCGGGTCGCTCCACCGACCGTGCCGAGGTGGTCCTGCTCCCCGGCCCGGAAGACCGCCGGATCTGGCAGTGGTTCGCGTCCGTCGCCTTCCCGGACGAGACTCTCGTCCGTCGTGTGATCGCGGCTCTCGATACCGAACGGCCGGTGTCGACCCCCGCCCTCGAACCGCGGGTCGACCTCACCCGCTCACGCCTGGAGATGGTCCTCAAGGTTCTCGATGTCGACGGAGCCGTGAAGAGGGTCAAGGGTGGCTGGATCGCCACCGGGCAGCCGTGGGTGTACGACGACGAGCGGTACGGGCGCCTCGAGGAGGCACGCGCGGCGGAGCAGGAGGCAATGCTCGAATACGAGCACACCACCGAATGCCGCATGGTCTTCCTGCGTCGCCAGCTCGACGACCCCGGACTCGATGCGCAGGGCTCCGGCTGCGGTCGCTGCGACAACTGCACCGGCTCCCGGTGGGCGACGTCCGTCGGCGACGACGAGGTCGCCCGGACCCGGGCCCGACTCGAACGCCCCGGCGTCGATCTGCCGCCGCGCCGCCAGTGGCCCACCGGGATGTCGACGCTCGGGATTCCCCTGTCGGGACGGATCGCGGACGGACCTCGTCCCGGCCGCGTCCTGGGTCGGCTGTCGGATCTGGGCTGGGGGCCTCGGCTCCGGGAACTGCTCGACGGGCCGGATCGTGAGGTACCGAAGGCGGTGGTCGACGCGTCGATCGCGGTGCTCGCCGCGTGGGACTGGGAGGAACGACCGACCGCGGTCATGGCGCTGGAATCCCCCGACCATCCCCTCCTCGTGGAGTCCCTCGCGTCACGATTGGCACAAATCGGACGATTACGAGATCTAGGTGTACTACGACGCCGGAGCGGGAATACGGAGCCCACGGCAGCGAACTCGGCATACCGGGTCGCCGCGCTGATCGATGCGTGGGAACAACCCGACACGATCGGGTCGAGTGGTCCGATCCTCCTCGTCGACGCGGTGACCGACACCGGCTGGACGTTCACCATGGCGGCGAGAACCCTCGTCGCCGCGGGGGCCGACGCGGTGTTGCCGTACGCACTCGCGAGCCCGAAGTAATCGCCACGAGGAGGACCGACGTAACATGTTTGTGACCGGTATCACAACATGCGCTCCACCTGCACGGACCACAGGGTTCCGATCCCGATTCCGGACATCGAGGTGATCTCGATACCGGAAGTTGTTAGGTTGAAAGGACATATGAGGCCCGTCAAGGAAAGAAGTACCCCGACCCCCGACTCGGCTGAATCGAATATCGCGACCACCCCTCGGGGCGTGGCCGCATCCGAGTCCGGTAGTGAGCCGGCTGCAATCGAATTCCGGCGTCCGCGTATCGCCGACGGTAGGCGACTCTGGCAGATCGCGCGTGATTCGCAGGTTCTCGACGTCAATTCCGGTTACGCATATGTGTTGTGGTGTCGCGATTTCGCCGACACATCGGTTGTCGCAACCGACGATACCGATCGCCCTGTGGGGTTCGTGACCGGCTACCGCCGTCCCGATTCCCCGCACACACTGTTCGTCTGGCAGGTGGCGGTCGACGCCGATCAGCGTGGACGCGGAGTGGCGGGCCGCATGCTCGATGCCCTCCTCGACCGACTCGAGCCGCTCGGCGTGACCCGTCTGGAAACGACGGTGAGCCCCGACAACGAGGCGTCGATCGCAATGTTCACCGCTCTCGCACGTCGCCGTGGAACGCATATCACTCGCACAGAGTTGTTTGCCCCCGACGATTTCCCCGATTCCCATCTGGCCGAGGATCTGTACACCGTCGGCGAATGATCGCAGCGCATCTGCGCGCGAAAATCTCATAATCTTCGAATAATCACAGGAGGACCACGACATGACCATCCTGGAAAACAAGCCCGAGACCACCCCCAATTCCGACACCGCAATTTTCTCGCACCTCGAATCCGAGGTCCGCAGTTACAGCCGCGGTTGGCCCGTCGTTTTCGACAAGGCATCGGGATCCTGGCTGCGCAGCGAGGACGGGAAGGACTACCTCGACTTCTTCGCCGGCGCCGGAGCCCTGAACTACGGCCACAACAACCCTGTTCTCAAGTCGGCGCTCGTCGACTACATCATGGGCGACGGCATCACCCACGGCCTCGACATGCACACCGTCGCCAAGCGCACGCTCCTCGAGACCTTCGAATCCCACGTGCTCGCACCCCGCGGCCTGGACTACAAGGTCCAGTTCCCCGGCCCGACCGGCACCAACGCGGTCGAGGCAGCGCTCAAGCTCGCCCGCAAGGTCACCGGCCGTGAGTCGATCATCAACTTCACCAACGCTTTCCACGGTATGACCCTGGGGGCCCTGTCGGTGACCGGTAACTCCATGAAGCGCGCCGGCGCAGGCATCCCCCTCGTGCACGCCACGCCGATGCCGTTCGACAACTACTTCAACGGCGTCACCGAGGACTTCCAGTGGTTCTCGCGCGTCCTCGACGACGCGGGCAGCGGACTCAACCGTCCCGCCGCGGTCATCGTCGAGACCGTGCAGGGTGAGGGTGGCGTGAATGTCGCTCGCCCCGAATGGCTTCGCGCTCTCGCCGACCTGTGCCGGGAACGCGACATCCTGCTCATCGTCGACGACGTGCAGATGGGCTGCGGCCGCACCGGTCCGTTCTTCTCGTTCGAGATCGCCGGCATCACGCCCGACATCGTGACCCTGTCCAAGTCGATCGGTGGCTACGGAATGCCGTTGGCGCTCACCCTGTTCAAGCGTGAACTCGACGTGTGGGGGCCGGGCGAGCACAACGGCACCTTCCGCGGCAACAACCCGGCCTTCGTGACGGCCGCCGCCGCCCTCGAGCACTACTGGTCCGACGACAAGCTCGAGCGCGAGACCCTGCGCAAGGGCGAGCGCATCCGTCAGACCTTCATGAACCTGTCCGACATGTTCGAGGGTGTCTCGACCCGCGGCCGCGGCCTGGTCCAGGGTCTGGTCTTCGAGAACCCGGACGACGCCGAGAAGGTCTGCGCCCTGGCCTTCGAGGAGGGTCTGCTCGCCGAGACCTCCGGTCCGTCGGACGAGGTCGTCAAGCTGCTGCCGCCGCTGACCATCACCGACGACGAACTCGAGTTCGGGCTCAACATCCTCGCGGAAGCGACCGCCAAGGTCCGCTCCTGAGCGGTCCGCTTCTCCGCCCGTCCCGAACCGATTTGCAGAAGAAGGACTTTCGACACCCATGATCGTTCGCACGACAGAAGAGATCACCGGCACCGAGCGTGATGTCCTCTCCGAGGACGGCCAGTGGCGCAGCAAGCGCATCATCCTCGCCGGCGACAAGGTGGGCTTCTCGTTCCACGAGACGACCATCGAGCCCGGCACCGTCAACGAGTTCCACTACGCCAACCACGTCGAAGCCGTGTGGCTGGTCGAGGGCACCGGCAAGCTGCAGGATCTCGACAACGACGTGGAGTACGAGCTCGCCCCGGGCTCGATGTACCTGCTCGACGGGCACGAACGTCACCGTGTGCTCCCGGAGACGCGGATGCGCATGCTCTGCGTCTTCAACCCCCCGGTGACCGGCCGCGAGGTGCACGACGAGAACGGTGTGTACCCGTTGATCGAGGAACCCGCCTGAGCGCGGTAACCACGTGACCGATGCGGGGCGGACGCTTAGAGTCGAGAACATGACTCCCGAGCGTGCGCCCCGCATCGCTGTCGGTCCCGAGCGCGACCCCCGCTTCGAACGGGCGGTCGTGGCTGGGGGCGGTGTGTGCTGCAGGCTCGAGGACGCCCCCGACGCGCTCGTCTGGACTGCCGGGCCACAGAACTTCCCCGAGGCCCTACCCGCCTCCGTCCGCTGGGTGCAGCTCCCCTCCGCCGGAGTCGAGTACTGGTTGTCGCAGGGCGTCGTCAAGGCCCACCCGCGGGTCACCTGGACGTCCGCCGCGGGCGCGTACTCGGCGGCCGTCGCCGAACACGCCCTTCTCCTTCTCCTCGCCGGGGTCCGGGCGTTACCGGCCCACCTGGCCGCCACATCGTGGGCACCCGAGAGCCTTGCTCCCGCCGTCGGCACCCTCCGGGGCGCGACCGTCGGGATCGTCGGCGCAGGTGGTGTCGGCCGGGCGCTGATCCCGATGCTGGCCGCACTGGGCGCCCACACCCTCGCCGTCACCCGGAGCGGCCGTCCCGTGCCCGGGGCCGTCGAGACATTCCCCGTCGAACGGATCGACGAGTTATGGCCTCTCGCAGATCATGTCGTCATCTCCGCAACGGCCACACGAGACGTCGAGACCCTCGTCGGCGCCACTGAACTCACCGCGATGAAATCCACGGCGTGGGTCGTCAACGTGTCCCACGGCGAACTCGTCGACACCGATGCCCTCGTCGCCGCACTCCGGTCCGGCACGATCGGCGGTGCAGGTCTCGACGTCACCGACCCCGAACCGCTCCCGGACGATCATCCGTTGTGGACCCTGCCCAACGCCGTGATCACACCCCACGATTCCAATCCGCCGCCACTACGTATCCCGGCCTATCTCGAGCACGTCACCGAGAACGTCACGCGCTTCGCATCCGGACTCGTACCGATCGGGGTCATCGACCCCAGCGCCGGATATTAGACCGCGGCTGTCAGGCCACGCCTACGAGGCCACCGGGCTCACTCCGACCCCCTCTCCTGCTTCTCGTCGCGCTCCGCCCATTCGAGCAGCGGCTCGAGGGAGAAGACCGCCTCGTCGATACCCGCGTGCAGGTCGCCGAGCTCCTCGACGCGCTTCGGTACGGTCCGGATCGTGAAGTCCCTCGGCTCCAGGTCGTCGATCTCGTCCCACCGGACGGGGGTGGAGACCGTCGCCTCGGGCACACCGCGGACCGAATAGGCGCTGGCGATCGTGTGATCGCGCGAATTCTGGTTGTAGTCGACGAACACCGCCGACGGGTCGCGGTCCTTGCGCCACCACGCCGTCGTCACCTCCCCGGACGCGCGCCGTTCCACTTCACGCGCGAAAGCCCATGCGGCTCTTCGGACGTCGTCGAAACCCCATTCGGGGGCGATGCGAA
>NZ_AJVB01000042.1:0-17195 GCF_000278445.1 Rhodococcus sp. R1101 | reverse complement strand
GATCGTCGCGATCGCCGCGGTGGGCCTGACTGCGTGCTCGAACAGCGAGGAGGCGAGCACCGAGCCGGGGACGACTCCGCCGGTGTGGACGGGATCCGCCGCGCCCGCTTCCGAGGCCCACGGCGACGACCAGGGCACCGAGGGCGGAAGCGAGTCGCCGGCCGGTGGTGCTGCTGCAGCCTCCGCCGCTGCGCTCACCGCCGAGCTGACCACGGTCGACGGTGCCTCGGCCGGCACCGTGTCGTTCGCCGAGAACGGCGGCGACGTCGAGGTGACCATCGAGGTCGAGGGTCTCGAGCCCGGCTACCACGGTGTCCACATCCACGAGTTCGGCCGGTGCGAGCCCCAGTCCACCGCGCCGAACGGCGGCGAGCCCGGCGCCTTCCTGTCGGCCGGTGCCCACCTGCAGGCCGGTGGCAACACCTCCGTCCCCGAAAGCGGCGACCTGGTCTCGCTCGTCGTCCACGAGGACGGTACCGCCACCGCCACCGTCACCACCTCGGCCTTCGGCCTCGAGGACCTCGAAGGTGAGGACGGCGCCTCTGTGGTCGTGCACCAGGACAACCTCGGCGCCCGCCTCGCATGCGGCGTCATCGGGTGAGCAGGGGTCGAATCCCCTGAAGCTCGGTACCCGGGTAATTCCTGACACAGGGCCCCGCGACGGACATCCGTCGGCGGGGCCCTGTGGTTGGATCGAGACGTGGCAGTCGCGTTTCCGGGATCACCTCGTCCCACGATCGGCGTGGAATGGGAGATCGCTCTGGTGGACAAGACCACCCGCGATCTCTCGAACAGCGCGGCGGTCGTCTTCGACAGGGTGGAGGAGATCGCCGGGGAGACCCCGCGGCTGACCAAGGAGTTCCTGCGCAACACCGTCGAACTCGTCACCGGTGTACACGACACCGTCGCCGAGGCCGTCGACGATCTGTCCGAGTCGCTGTCGTTGCTGCGCCGCGCCGCCGATCCGCTCGGAGTGGACCTGATGTGTGCCGGCACCCATCCGTTCGCGCAGTGGACCGACCAGACCGTCACACCCTCCCCGGACTACGAGGAGATGATCAACCGCACCCGCTGGTGGGGACGGCAGATGCTCATCTGGGGAGTGCACGTCCACGTGGGAGTCTCCTCCGCGGAGAAGATCATCCCGATCCTCAATGCCATGCTCGTGAAATATCCCCACATGCTCGCGTTGTCGGCCTCGTCGCCGATCTGGGCGGGCTACGACACCGGCTACGCGAGCAACCGTGCGCTGATGTTCCAGCAGTTGCCGACTGCCGGCCTGCCCTATCACTTCGCCGACTGGCCGCAGTACGCGGAATTCATCGCCGACCAGCTCGAGTCCGGTGTCATCAGCCATCCCGGAGGCATGCACTGGGACATCAGGCCCGCGCCGAAATGGGGCACCCTCGAGGTCCGGGTCTTCGACGGCATCACCAACCGCGCCGAACTGGCCGCCCTCGTCGCGTTCGTGCATTCACTCGTCGTCTACTTCGACGAACGTCTCGAGCGGGGTGAGGAACTTCCTGTGCTGCAACCGTGGCACGTCAAGGAGAACAAGTGGCGTGCGGCGCGGTACGGACTCGATGCCGAGGTCATCCTCGACCCGGTGTGTACCGAACGGCTCGTCACCGACGACCTGAACGATCTGCTCGAGCAGATCATGCCCACCGCGGTACGGCTCGGATGCGCCGACGAACTCGCGCGGGTCGCGGACATCCCGGTGCGGGGAGCGTCCTACCAGCGTCAGCGGCGGATCGCGGAGCAGACGGACGGCGATCTCGTCGCGGTGGTGGACTCGCTCGTGGAGGAACTCGAGCAGTGATCGGTCGAGAACCGGCCGATCACCGTCAGCCTCCGCCGGGAGCGTCCTCGTCGAGCAGGCCGTCGCGACCGAGCTGCTCCCGGTAGGCGACGCGACCGACGCGGTGCGCGATCACCGGTGCCGTGAGGACCATGAACATGCCCGCCAGCGCCATCATCCAGATGTCGACGGAACTGCGCAGGATGATCATCGCGCCACCCAGCACGAACAACAGACCCACCACCTGCGGCTTGGTGGCCGGATGCATGCGCGACAGGGTGTCGCGGAAACGGACCACGCCGATCGCGGCGGTCAGCGAGATCACCGCGCCGAGGATGATCAGGATGTGGGCGAAGGTGTCGAGGACGGTTGTCATTGTTCGTCACGCACCCGGAATCGAGCCACGGACACCGAACCGATGAAGCCGACCAGCGACAGCGCCACCGTCGCCGGCAGCACCGTGGTGTCGCGCGTGTACACCGCCCAGATCGCGATCCCGCAGATCCCCAGCGCGAGCAGCGCATCGAGGCCGACGAGCCGGTCGAGAGAGTTGGGACCTGCGATGACTCGGTAGGTGATCAGAAGCGCGGAGACGAACAACAGCGCCCCGGCGATCACGAGTGCCACGGTCATGTCAGCTCCTCCGTTCCGCTGCGCCAGGGGCTGGCCTGCCACTCCGACTCGCGTTCGAAAGTCCGGATGAGCAGGTGTTCGATCAACCGGGCGGAACGGTAGAAGTCGGTCACGGCCTTGTCGGTACTCACGTCGAGGACGTGCACGTACATGATCCGCCGTACCTGGTCGATCTCGAGCACCATGGTGCCCGGGATGTTGTTCATGATGTCCGTCCACAAGGTCAGCACGAGGTCGGACTTGATGATGAGCCGGCAGCGCAGCACACCGGTGACCGGCGGCGGTGCCGGCCGGATCGCGAGCCAGGCCACGTTGATCGTCGAGCGGATCGTCTCCACGAAGATCACCGCACCGAGGCGCAGGGCGGCCCCCACGTGCACGCGACCTTCGACGGGCACGCGCGGCAGCGGCAGCACGAACATCACGACGAGCGAGACGACCATGCCACCGAGGATGTTGGCGATGCTGAAGGTGCCCCACAGCAGCACCCAGACCAGGGTCGTCCATCCCAGAACGAACAGCCGCAGGACATTGGCGCGTTTCATCATTCCTGCTCACCCCCCAGTACGGCCTGGATGTACACCGAGCGGTCGCGCAGGTTCTCGGCGGCACGGTTGCTGATGTCGAGCAGCGGACCGGCGAAGACCGTCAACGACACGCCGATCACGACGAGCCCGATCGTGGGGACGAGCATCGCGGCCGGCATCCGACCGACGTCGGGGCGGTCCTCGAAGGAGATGTCCGTGGTGGATTCGTCGATCAGGGCCGACGGACCGATGTCGGCGAGGTCGCCCTCGGGTGCGTCGGCGCGGGCCCGCCAGAATGCCTTCGTCCAGATCCGGGCGACGACGTACAGCGTCAGCAGGCTGGTCAGCACACCGCCACCCACGAGGATCCAGGCGAGGACGGATCCGTTCTGCGCGCCGGCCTGCAACAGGGCTACTTTCCCGATGAATCCGGAGAACGGCGGGATACCGCCCAGGTTGAGCGCCGGGATGAGGAACAGGACCGCCAGCAGCGGACTCATGACCGCGAGACTGCCCAGGCGACGCAGGGACGCCGATCCGGCCTGGCGTTCGATGAGACCCACCACGAGGAACAGTGTGGTCTGTACGAGGATGTGGTGCCCCACATAGAAGACGGCTCCCGCGAGGCCGGTCTGCGACGACAGGGCGACACCGAAGACCATGTACCCGATATGGCTGACGAGAGTGAAGGACAGCAGACGCTTGGTGTCGTTCTGCGCGATCGCACCGAGAATGCCGACGATCATCGTGAGCAGCCCGGCGACGAGCAGGACGTCGTCGAGTTCGCCCCCCGGGAACAGCAGAGTGTGCGCCCGGATGATCGCGTAGACACCGACCTTCGTCAGCAGCCCGGCGAAGACCGCCGTGACCGGGGCCGGGGCGGTGGGATAGGAGTCGGGCAGCCACGACGACAGCGGGAACACCGCGGCCTTGATGCCGAAGGCCACGAGCAGCACGCCGAAGATCGCCGCCCGGGTGCCCGGTGTGATCTCGTCCATCCGCAGCGCCATCTGGGCGAGGTTCAGGGTGCCCGTGGCGGCGTAGGCGAAGGCGATGCCCAGCAGGAAGATCAGCGAGGACACCATCGAGACCATGACGTACGAGACGCCGGCGCGCACGCGGTCGGCGCTCGCACCCAGGGTCAGCAGGACGAACGATGCGGCGAGCAGCACTTCGAAGCCGACGAAGAGGTTGAACAGGTCACCGGCGAGGAAGGCGATGTTGACGCCCGCGGTGAGCGCCAGATAAGTCGGCAGGAAGATCGAGACGGGCTGTTGCTCGTTGCCGTCGTGGATACCCTGACCGACGGCGAACAGCATGACCGCCAGCAGCACGATCGCCGAGACGACCAGCATCAACGCGGACAGACGGTCGACGACCAGCGAGATACCGATCGGCGCTTCCCACCCGCCGATCTGGAGTACGGCGATGCCGTCGGCGTCGGCGTAGTACAGCAGGGCCGCACACACCACGAGGGAGGCGACCAGCGCGACGACGGTGATCCACCGCTGGGCGCGGGGACGCCGGCCGACGATCAGTGTGGCAGCCGCGGCCAGCAGCGGGACGAGCACGGGAAGGGGAACGAGGTTCGCGACACCGAGGTTCATCGGCGTTCCCCCTTTCCGGTGCTCTCGTGGTTCCGGTCCGTCTCGTCGCGGTTCCGGGCGTAGGCCGAGTCGGTGGGATCGTCGAAATCCCCGTCGTGCAGATCCTCGTACGCCTCGAGATCCTCGATGTTCTTGAGCTGGTCGAGCGGGATGGGATTGCCCTCGGCGTCGAACGCGTCACCGCCCTTGCTCGGGATGCCGGTGAGGGGGTCGTCGGATCGGTCGCGCGAGGGCAGGTCGGCGATGCTGCGTCGCTTCGACACGAGGGTGTCCTCGGGGTCGTTCTCGATCTCGTCACGTGCCCGGAAGGTGTAGGAGCGGTAGGTCAGTGCCAGGACGAAGGCTGCGATGCCCATCGTGATCACGATCGCGGTGAGGATCATCGCCTGGGCGAGGGGATCGGCCATGCCCTCGTTCAGGTCGCTCTCGACGCCGACGATCGGGGCATGGCCCGCGGGACCGCCGAGGGTGAGCAACAGCAGGTTGATGCCGTTGCCGGCCAGCAACAGGCCCAGCAGCATCTTGATGATGCTGCGTTCGAGCAGCAGGTACACACCGGACGCGACGAGTACACCGACGACGGCGAGGAGCGTGATGTTCGCCGTCATCGGCTCTCACCCACGGTCTCGGCGTCGAGGCGCGCACCGAGGCTGCGCAACACGTCCAGGATCAGGCCGACCACGATGAGATACACCCCCAGGTCGAAGAACAACGCGGTCACGAGTTTGATGTCACCGAGCACCGGCAGGGTCAACTCGACCGTGGCGGACGACAACGCCGGGGCGCCGAGGAACATCGACACCAGTGCCGTTCCGGCGGCGAAGGTGAGTCCGAGGCCGAGGATCTTGCCGGCGTCGATGGGAACCGCCTCTCCGAGCTCGTAGCGTCCGCCGGCCAGGTACCTCAGGACGAGCGCGAGACCGGCGACGAGACCGCCCGCGAAGCCGCCACCGGGAGCGTTGTGCCCGGAGAAGAAGAAGTACACCGACAGAATCATCAGGGTGGGGAAGACCAGCCGGGTGGTGACCTCGAGGACCAGCGAGCGGTAGCGCGGATCGATGAGATCGCCGCCGAGCAGCCAGGTCGTCTCGTTGCTGGCGGAAACCGCGTCGAGCTGCGCTGCGGGAGCATCCGCCACACGCGGGGCGGTGCCGAAGCGGCGGGTGCGGAACACCAGGCTGGCCACGCCGGTCGCGGCGACCAGCAGCACCGAGATCTCGCCCAGGGTGTCCCAGGCGCGGATGTCGACGAGCAGGACGTTGACGACGTTCTTGCCGTCGCCACCGTAGTAGGCGGCATCGGGCAGCAGCAGCGAGATCGGATCGGTGGTGCGTGCCGCGACCGCGTAGGCGCCGATGCCGACGACTACCGCACCGACCGCGATGCCGAGCAGGGCGCGGGCGAACTTGCTGCCCATCACCGCAGCCGGGTCGGTCTCGGCGGGCAGCTTGCGCAGGACCAGCACGAACATCACGAGGGTGACGGTCTCGACGAGGAACTGGGTGAGCGCGAGGTCGGGGGCGCCTTGGAGCGCGAACAGCACCCCGAGCCCGTAGCCGGTCACACCGACGACCAGCAGGGCGGCGAGGCGGTTGCGCAGTATCGTCGTCGTGATCGCGGCGACGATCATGAGCAGTCCCACGGCGAGCTGCCAGACCGAGTCCCATGCGCGTGTCGCGGGCATCACGCTCGTTCCGAAGAAGAACATCAGCACGGTCGGGAGTGCCACCAGGGTGACGAGGATCGTCGCCTGGGTCAGCGGCAGCGAACCGCGCTGCAGGAAGGCGGTCAGGCGCAGGGACAGGGTGTCCATGCCCTGCAGGGTCGCGTCGTACATCCGGTCGGCGTTGCCGAGCGGGGGATGCTCGAAGCGCAGGCGCGCGATGGTGCGGTGCGCGAGGAACAGCGCCGTGCCACCCGCGATCACCACGACGGTCAGGCCGAGCGGCAGAGTGAATCCGTGCCACAACGCAAGGTGGTACGGCTTCGCGAGGTCGGTGGGCAGTTCGTCGGCATAGGGGGCGATCAGGTGATCGATCCACGAGCTCGCGAAGCCCGCGGCGAGACCGGCGAACGCGAGGACGCTCGGCGCGGTGAGCAGCAGCGGTCCGGGGGCGTGCAGGTTCTGCACCGAGGGGCTCGGCCGTTTGAGCTGCTTGCGGCCGAAGGCGCCCCAGATGAACCGGATGCTGTACGCGAGGGTGAGGATCGAACCCACCACGATGCCCGCGGTCATGGCGATCCGTGCCCAGTCGGGCAGCACCTCGGCCACCAGAGCCGACTCCAGCGCGGCTTCCTTCGCCACGAAACCGATGAACGGCGGTAGTCCGGCCATGCTCGCCGCCGCGAGTATCGCGATCATCATCAGATAAGGGGCAGCGGAACCGAGATGCGCGAGTTTGCGAATGTCGCGAGTGCCGGTGGAGTGGTCGATGATGCCGACCACCATGAACAGGCACGCTTTGAACAGTGCATGAGCGATGACCATCGCCAGGCCGGCCAGCGCCGCTTCCCGGCTGCCCGTGCCCACCAGGGCCGTGAGGAAACCGAGCTGGCTGACGGTGCCGAATGCGAGGATGAGCTTGAGGTCGAAGGCGCGGAACGCCCGCCAGCCGGCGAGGATCATCGACGCGAGACCGAGACCGATGACGATGGGGCGCCAGGCCGCGCTGTCGGCGAAGCCGGGTGCGAGCCGGGCCACGAGATAGATGCCGGCCTTGACCATCGCAGCGGCGTGAAGATATCCGGAGACCGGGGTGGGGGCGGCCATCGCGCCGGGCAGCCAGAAGTGCAACGGGACGACGGCGGACTTCGACAGTGCGCCGACGAGAACGAGCACCACCGCTACGCCGGCGAGCCACCCGTGGGGTGCTGCGGCGACGACGTCGGAGAGGTTGTAGCTGCCGACCATCTCGCCGAGGATGATGATGCCGACCAGCATGGCCAGGCCACCGGCCGTGGTGACGAGCAGGGCCTGGGTGGCGGCGCGCCGACTCGACGCTCGCTCGGCGTAGTGGCCCACGAGCAGGAACGACAGGACGGTCGTCAGTTCCCAGAAGATGTAGAGCAGCAACATGTTGTCGCTGACGACCAGGCCGAACATCGCGCCCGCGAAGGCGACCATCTCAGCGGCGAAGATTCCCAGGCGGGGCTCGTCGTCCTCGAAATAACGCGAACAGTAGAGCAGGATCAGCGAGCCGATGCCCAGGACGAGCACGCACATGATCGCCGCGAGCGTGTCGAAGCGCAGATCGATGTTCATCGACAGAGTCGAAGCCCACGCGATCTGCAGTTTCTGCTCGGTTCCCCAATTGGTGACGACCCAGCCGAGACTCGCGAGGGGCACCAGCGCGAGCGGCAGGAATGCGTTTCTCCCCATGACTCTGACCAGAAGCGGCGCCAGAAGAGCAGCAACCGCATGGGCGACGAGTATGGCGATCAAAAGGCACTCCGTCGGGGTCGGGCCTGTCGGCGGGGTGAAACGGACTGCGGGTCGTAGGACTCGCTGTCGTCACAGCGGACGGCACACCGCCGAAACGGGGATCGCCCCGACATGCACGCCGCTCGCCGTCATCGGGCAAAACGGATTGTTCCTATCCTAATGGTTGTCTTCACACGCTTGCGAATCGGGTAGGTGAGAGCATCTAACGCACCTGCCACGCACAGATCACGGCGGCGGCGAACAATGCGAGCGCCGACCACTGCGGCTCCGCCGGCAGCATCCACACCGCTCCCACGACGGCCGTCGCCGGCACCGGCAGCGCGAGCCCGAGCGCCGCGACGGAGGCCGAACCCGGCAACGACGCACCGAGCGCGAGACCGGTGCCCAGCGCGACGAGCGCGACCCGCACCGCGAGCGGAATGCCCTCGCCGATCTCCTCCGGCCACCACACCGTCGCCGCCGAGATCGACGCGGCGAGCAGCAGCCCGGGAAGCGCGTACGGCAGGGAGGAGGCGAGCCGGACCCCGGCGACCACCGCGGCCACCGCGACGAGCGACACCCACCACGGCACGCTCGCCGACCGCATGCCCGACCACAACTCCACGAGCACGGGGTATGCCGCGGCCACGGCGCCCGTGACCGCGAGGACGAACCGGTCGTCGCCGGGTGGGACGAGACGCGCGACGATCTCGGCGCCGACGACCGCCACGGCGAGCGCGCCACCGGCGATCAGCCATGGGAGCACACCCGTGCCGGTCGCGCGGGAGCCCACGAATTCACCCAGCAGGCGGTACCCCAGGGAGAGCACCACTGCGGCGGTCACCACGATCGCGAGCAGTCGCGGATCGGCCCGCTGCACGCGCAGGCCGGCGGGCACGGTCAGCGCGGCGGCGACCGTTGCGACGAGTGCGAAGGCCAGTGCCCATTGCGGCACCGTCCAGCGCAGCGCGTGGACGGGAACCTCGGAGCCCACGGCCGCGGCGGTGAGGAAGGCCGCCCACCCGCCGGCGATCAGGGCCCACTGGCCGGTCGCCGAGCCCCACGAGCCCGCGGTCGCCGCCCCGAGCAGCACACCGGTGATCGCCGCGATCACCCATCCGACGACGGTCAGGCTGTCGGCCGAGATACCGGCGGGAACGAGATACCGAATCGAGCCGAGGACCACGACCGACGCGGCGGCCAGCATCCATGCGGTGCGCCGGGAGCCGGTCCGCTGAAGCCCGGCCGCCGAGAGGACGGCCAGCGCGGCGGTGACCACGGGAGCCCACTCGCTGCGGGCACCTTCCGGCAGGACCGACTCACCCGCGGCCGGGACGAGGATCGCGACCGCAGCCGCGAGGAAGGCCGCGAGGACGGCTGCCGGACCGGCGACGCGGACCGCGGTGGAGACGGGCATCTCAACGGCCCTCCGCGTAGGCCTGCAGATGCGCGACCTGTTCGGGATCGAGTGAGGGCCGCACTTTCTCCCGGGCCGTCGCGACGTCCTTCGCGGTGACGACGGCGGCATCGACGTTGCGCCGCATGGCCGCGAGCGCGGCCTCGCGCAGCAACGCCGAACAGTCCGCGGCCGAATAACCGTCGAGTCCGGCGGCGAGTTCGTCGAGGTCGACGTCGTCGTCGAGCGGCACCGAACGGCCCGCGGTCTTCAGGATCGCGGCGCGGGCGTCGGCGTCCGGCGGCGGCACGAACACGAGCCGTTCGAGCCGGCCTGGACGCAGCAACGCCGGATCGATCAGGTCGGGCCGGTTGGTCGCTCCCACCACCACGACGTCGCGCAGCGGCTCCACACCGTCGAGTTCGGTGAGCAGCGATGCGACGACCCGGTCGGACACCCCGGAATCCGAGCTCTGTCCGCGGCGCGGCGCGAGCGCGTCGATCTCGTCGAGGAACACCAGGGCCGGTGCCGAGTTGCGGGCACGCTCGAACAGTTCGCGCACCGCCTTCTCGGAGGCACCCACCCATTTGTCCATCAGTTCGGCGCCCTTGACGGCGTGGACGCTCAGGCGCCCGGTGCCGGCGAGAGCGCGGACGAGATAGGTCTTGCCGCACCCGGGCGGGCCGTACAGCAGCACGCCGCGCGGCGGATCGACACCGAGACGCTCGAACGAATCCGGGTGCTGGAGGGGCCACAGCACGGCTTCGGTCAGGGCCTGTTTCGTCTCGATCATGTCGCCGACGTCGTCGAGGCTCACGCTGCCGATCGCAAGTTCCTCCGTGCCCGAGCGCGACAGCGGGCGGATCACCTCGAGGGCGCCGATCAGGTCGTCCTGGACGAGCGACGGCTCGTCGTCGTCGCGGTTGGCCCGGGACGCCGCGCGGAGTGCGGCCTCGCGGCACAGCGCCGCGAGGTCGGCGACGACGAAGCCGGGGGTGCGACCCGCGACGGCGGTGAGGTCGAGGTCGGTGGAGGGCACCGACCGCAGCAGCACGTCGAGCAGGGCGCGGCGGGTCGCGCCGTCGGGCAACGGCAGGGACAGTTCGCGGTCGCAGATCTCGGGTGCCCGCAGCCGGGAGTCGACGTCGTCGGGATGTGCGGTGGTCGCGACGAGCACCGCACCCTCGGTGTCGACGACCCGCCGTAGTTCGTCGAGGATCAACGTCGCGACGGGTTCGGTGTCGGCCGGCAGCACGGCGTCGACGTCGGTCAGCAGCAGGACACCACCGCCGCGCACCGATTCGGCCGCGGCGGAGATCCGGCGGAGCCGTTCGTCGGCGGCGAGCGCACCGACGCCCGGTCCGTCGACCTCCACCAGACGCCGGCCCGAGACGACCGAACGTACGAAGGTCGCCTTGCCGACTCCGGCGGGACCGGTGACGAGCACGCCGAGATGCGGCGACGCACCGAGGGTGCGCAGCAGTTCGGGTTCGTCGAGCGAGAGGGTGAGCCATTCGGACAGCTTCGCGACCTGGGCCTGCACACCCACGAGGTCCTCGACCGGCGGTGCCGGTGGTGCCGGCGGCGGCGCGGCGGCCGGTTCGGGCCGGACGGTCGCGGAGGAGGAGGCGACGAATCCGGAGACGGACGGCACGGAGGTGGACGGCAGGGCACCCGGGGCGCCACCCCACACCACGGCGGTGTTCGGCTGCACGCTCACCGGCCCGGCCGGATCGACCGACGAGACGGTGAGCAGTTCGGTGGTCCATGCGATCGCGAACGTCCGTGAGAGCGCCCGCGTCGTCTCGGCGTTGCTCGTGCCCGGTCCCAGATCGCGCGGCAGCAACGACACCGCGTCGCCGACGGTGAGGACCTTGCCGAGCAGTGCCTGACGCAGTGTGGTCTCGGGGATCGACTGCCTGGCGAGGGCGGATCCGGTGACGGTCACCGTGCGCGCGCCGTACACCGTCACGGGTGCGACGACGACGGTCGCGTCCTCCTTCAGGCCCGTGTTCGACAGCACCACGTCGTCGAGCAGGATCGTGCCGGTGGGGGTGCCGGCCGGTGCGAGACCCGCCACGACCGCTGTGCGACGCGCCCCCACCAGCGCGATCGCGTCCCATTCCCGTAGGCCCAGCGCGGCCAGCGCTTCGGGGTGCAGACGCACGACACCGCGCCGCGCGTCGGCGGCGGAGGTGTTGAGCCGGACGGTGAGTGAGAGTTGTGGGGTGGTCACCCCGCCGAGCCTAGAACGTGACTAGCGTCCTCGCGGGTCGTGCATGTCATCGTCCTCGCGGACGGCGCAGCCCGAGTCGCGCCTGAGATCGTGCCGTCGTGGCGACGCGCCGGGCAGCGACGCGACGCGGACGTTCGGCGCGGTTACGCGCGCGCAGGGCCCGTCGTTCCGAGGGCTTGATGTCCCAGGTCTCGGGCCGGGCCGCGACCCAGCGCCGGGACCGCACCGCGAAGGGGATGTGCGCGAGGTAGACCGCGACCAGCACGAGCATGAGGATGAAGGGGTAGGTGACCAGCGCGGCCGCAGCCACCGCGACCAGCACGAGCAGCACGACTGCGAGTCGTGCGGGCACCGACGCCGACTTCATCGCGAAGGTCGGGAGCCGGCTGACCGCGAGGCCTGCCGTTGCGAGGGTCCACAGCGCGACGAGCGCGTAGGTGGTCCACCAGCCGTCGCCCCACTGGATGTAGGCCGCGACCGGCGCGAGTGCGACGAGGGCGGCCGCCGGGGCGGGCACGCCGACGAAGTACTCGCGGGCGTAGGCGGGGACGCTGTCGTCCTCGAGGAGGGTGTTGAAGCGCGCGAGCCGCAGGATCAGGCTCACCGCGTAGAGCAGAGCGACGATCCAGCCGAAGGGGCTGCCGTCGAGCATCGTCACGTACAGCACCAGCGCCGGCGCCACACCGAACGCGACGGCATCGGACAACGAGTCGAGTTCGGCGCCGATCTTGCTGGTCGCGTCGAGCATGCGGGCGATGCGGCCGTCCAGTGAGTCGAGGACCGCCGCGGCGCCGATCATGCCGAGAGCGGTACCGAGTTCCCCGTCGAGCGCGAACTTCACCGCCGACAGACCGGCGGAGAACGCCAGGATGGTGATGACGCTCGGCAACAGGCGGACGACGTTGGACCGATTGCGGGACCGTGCGGTCGCGGCCGCGCGCGCACCCTGCGTAGGCGGACTCACGACAGCGTGGGCAGCTGAGCGAGAACGGTCTCGGCGCCGATCGTGCGCTGACCGCGTTCGACCAGCACAGTGCTCCCGGCCGGCAGGTAGGTGTCGACCCGGGAACCGAAACGGATCAGGCCGTAGGTGTCGCCGATCGGCAGGGTGTCGCCGATCTGCGCGTCGTTGACGATGCGACGGGCCAGCAGCCCGGCGATCTGGACGACGGCGACCTCGGCGCCGTCGCGGGTCTCGATCAGCATGCTGGTGCGCTCGTTGACCTCGCTCGCGTCGGCGAGATCGGCGGAGAGGAACTTGCCCGGCGTGTGGACCACGGAGCGAACGGTGCCGCCGACGGGGCTGCGCTGTACGTGCACGTCGAGGACGGACAGGAAGATGCTGACCCGGGGGCGCTCCTCGCTGCCGAGCCCGAGTTCGGCGGGCGGCACGGCGTGGTCGACGAGAGCGATCTCGCCGTCGGCGGGCGCGACGACCACACCGGCGCGGTTCGGGGGCACACGGTGCGGATGCCGGAAGAAGGTGGCGCACGCCAGTGCCGATGCGAGACCGGCGCGGCGCAGCCAGGGCTTACGGCGGCCGAGGGTCGCCACGGCCAACGGAGCGGCGACGAAGGGGATGCCGCCCGGATGCATGGGCGGTACGACATGTCTGACCAGGTCGACCATGTGGGCTACCCCGCTGGTGGGGGGTGTTCCGGCGGGCGTCGGCTTACGTGCCACGGGCTCCTCTTATCGCTGGCGATCGGTGTGCTGTGGACTGCAGTGGACCCGCCCGTCGAACGGGCGGGTCCTGTCGGTCCACAGGCACTCCAGCGTACGTGAGCCGAGGGTGGAAGGTCAGACCCGCGCGGCCGTCTCGATCTCGCTCTTGAGACGCGCGAGGGTCGCGTTCATCCCCCTCGTCAGTTCGTCGTCGAACGCCTCGGTGCCGCCGAGAACATACTTCACCAGGGTCTGCGAGAGCGTGCTGGTCCCGGTGGGGGCTTCGCGCCGCTGGGTGACGCGGGTGCCGGTCGCGGTGGGTTCGAGGGTGAACGACCAGATCGTGCGGTTCTCGTTGATCCGGAAGCTCAGGCGGCGGCCGGGTTCGAAGGCGACGACCTTCGCGGTGGTGGGCCACACGAGCAGGCCCTTCTTGTTGATGTTGATCGTGGTGGTGCCGGCGGACACCGGCCCGCCGCGCACGATCATCCGGCGGCACTGCGGGCTCCATTCGCCCATCCGCTTCAGATCGGACACCACGCGCCACACCTGCTCGGGAGAGGCGGCGATCTCGATCGTGGCCTCGAGGGTCTTCGACACGTGTACTCCTGTTCTCGGGGGACCGGGTCCCGTGTATCCGCTACCTGAGGTAACAGGATCGCCGTCGATCCTAACGGACGATGTGAGTGCGGTCACGTCCCGGTGGGGCCGGGTTCGGTCAGGCGCAGGAACGCCCCGAGTTCGATCAGGTCGTCGGGAGTCGACGGGAGGTGATCGGTCAGCGCACCGGACCGGACGATCACTGCCGTCCATTCACCGCGCGAGAGTGCCACGTTCGACCGGTTGCGGGACAGCAGGAACGACATCCCCCGTGGCACGTCCTCGACGGCGGAGGCCGTCATCGACACGAACACCATCGCGGCCTGGCGCCCCTGGAACTTGTCGACCGTGCCCACCTGCACCCGGTGCAGACCCGCCGCGGCGAGATCCTGTCGCAGGCGGGTGACCTGAGCGTTGTACGGCGCGACCACCAGAACGTCCTCCTCGCCCAGGGGCCGCGGCGGCGAGTCGGCGTCGTCCGTCCACGCGGCGCCGAGCACGGACGCGATCGCGTGCACGATCTCGGCGCTCTCCTCGGGCGAGCAGGTCGCGTTGCCCTCGTGGGCCACCTCGATCAGGCGGATACCGGGTGGGACGCCGTCGAGCGCGCGACGCGTGGTGATCTCGGACTTCGACCGCAGGCGTCCCTCGTAGGACAGCTCGGACACCCGCGCGCACAGATCCGGGTGCATCCGCCAGGTCACCGGAAGGAAGTAGCCACGATCGGCGGGCAACGCCCCGTGCCCTTCGGCGAGCCATCCGAGGGCGGATTCGTCGACCGGCTCGGGGTGGGTGCCCTGGGAGACCTGGGGAAGTTGCCGGGGGTCGCCGAGTAGCAGCAGATTCGACGCGGCCGTGGCCACGGCGATGGTGTCGGCGAGACAGAACTGTCCGGCCTCGTCGATCACCAGCAGGTCGAGGCTGCCGGGAGCGATGCAATTCGGATTCGTGAAGTCCCAGGCCGTTCCGCCCACCACGTAGCCGGCGGTGGATGTACCGATATGTGCCGCAAGGGTCTTCGCGTCCGGGAAGGCGGCCCACGTCGGTTCCGGGTTCTGGCATTTCGCCTTGGCGACCCGCTCACCCGGCACTCCCGCCGCAACGATGCCGGCCAGCATGTTCTCGACCACCGAATGCGACTGCGCGACCACGCCGACCCGCCAACCGTGCTCGTTCACCAGCGACGCCACGACGCGGGCCCCGGTGTACGTCTTGCCGGTGCCGGGCGGACCCTGCACCGCCAGATACGAATCGTCCAGGGCGAGAACGGCCGTGACGATGGTGTCCGCCGTATCGTCACCGAGCGGCGGCAACGCGCCGCCGGAGCGCAGACGAGGAGGGATGCGGCGCAGCACATCCACCGCCGCGGTCGACGGCAGCGACGGCAATCCGCTGCACATCGCCTCGGCGGCGGAGGCGATCGCCGCGTCGATGTTCTTCGACGCGACGGGCGCACCGGGCGTGACGGCGACCGGCAGTGCGGAGTACTCCTCGTCCGTCCGCAACAGCTCGTCGACGACGAGCACGTCGGGATGCTCCGTCCCCGTGGTGCGTTCGACGACCTTGCCGCGCGACCACGCGCGCGTCCCGGCGCCGCCGTCGGGCAATCCGTCCGGCCCCGGCGCGTCGTACAGCAGGAAGACGTCCTGATCGGCCCGCAACGCGCTGCCCGGTTCGAGTTCGCCGGCGAGGCGCAACCGGCGCCGGAGCAGTCGCTGCCGGGAGGTGGCCTTGTGCCAGTCGGTCTCGACGGCGGCCGTCGCCGCGACCAGCGTGTCGCGGCCGTCCGCCCATTCGTCCGGCGCCGTGGACAGACGATCGAAGTGCGCCCACCAGAACGGTTTCCGCTCGCGCCGGTGATAGCCCACGGCCGCGGCCACGAGGGCGGCGGCCTGCTGCTCGGGGGTGCGGTGGCCCGCCAGCGCCCCACCGACGAATTCGAGCAGTTTCGTCTCCGCGGGGTGCGCTTCCGCGTCGGGGGCGGCCTCGTCGTGTGTCACCTCGCTCGGGAAGACGCCGTGGTCGCGGGCGTGGGTGAGCAGCCAGTCGCGCAGGCGCAGTGTCGAGACGCAGTCGTCCTCGTTGTAGGAGGCGATCGACGCGAGTTCGCGCTCCGCCTCCTCGTGGCGTCCGGCGTCGCGCAGTGCGCAGCAGTCCGCGTACGCGACGATCGAGGCGCCCGCATCGACGACATCCCCCTCGCGCGCCTCGGCGTCGCCGGTGTAGAGCGGTTCGAGTTCCTTCAGCCCGTACGCCCGGGCACCCACGCGGATCGAGTTGCGCACCACGGGATACAGGTCGACGAGGACACCCTCGCGCAGCAGGTCGTCGACGATTTCCTCGCCGACGCCGTACCGACCGGCCAGCCGCAGCAGAGCCGTCTTCTCGTAGGGGGCGTAGTGGTAGATGTGCATCTTCGGGTGCCGGCGCCGGCGGTCGGTGACGTAGTCGAGGAAATCCAGCAGCGCCTGTCGCTCCTGCCGGCGGTCGTGCGCCCAGAACGGCCGGAAGACCGGTGCGTCGGCGGTGCCCTCCACGACACCGAACAGGTACTCGAGTCCCCATTCGGAACTGCCGCCCTCGGACCACAGCGGGTCGCCTTCGAAGTCGAAGAAGATGTCGCCTTCGTCGGGGGCGGGCAGGACGCCGAGCGGGGTGGCATCGTAGACCTCGGCGTAGGGGGCGCCCTGCTTCTCCTCCTCGAGCTGGGCCCGTGCCTGCGCCCGCAGGGTGTCGAAGGTGCGGCGCGCCATTCCGCCGACGGGTGTCTCACGTGCGGCGAGATCGTCGATGGTCGACACGCCCGCGTCGATCAGCCGCAGCCGCTGGATGCTGCGCATCCCGGCGACCAGCAGCAGGTCGCGGTTCCGCTCGATCTCCGGGGCGCACTCGTCGCAGCGACCGCACGCGGTGTGCCCGCCCCATCCCCACCGCGCCGGTCCGGCGGCAGCGCGGTGCGACGTGAGAAGGGTTTCGAGACAGTCGCGTCGGTACCGGTAGACCGGCAGGACCTCCGCGAGCGGGTAGGAGGCGATCGAACCGTCGCCCAGGACGAGATGTACGTGGGAGGACACCGGCGTCCCGGTGCGGGTGAGGGCGTCCGCGTAGGCGGCGAGCTGCAGGAGGGCCTCGACCTTCGCGTGCCGGGACAGTGTGCTGTCGTACACGGCGTAGCCGTCGTCCTCGCGGATGAGGAAGTCGGAGAAGCCGATCATGCCGGCCGGATCCGGGCCGGTCTCGAAGAACGCACCCTGACAGACGACGGGTGCGCCGGCGCGAACGGCCTCGAGGGTGGCCTGCGCGGCTTCC
>NZ_AJVB01000041.1:0-17481 GCF_000278445.1 Rhodococcus sp. R1101 | reverse complement strand
CTTCGCTGCCCTCGGTCGAGGCCGGTGGTTACCGGAGGAAGTGCGCGTAGTCCCCGCGCCGCTCCGCCTTCAGTGTCGTGTTGAGCACGAGCCGGGTCTGGAGTCGGATGTAGTCGTCGAGGGTGTAGACGGATCCGAAGTGCCAGTGCTTGAGCGCCCACCCGTGGGCGAGGAGCAGGATGTCGAACACCATCAGGTCGACGTCGATGGGCTCCATGATGCCGGCGGCGATGCCGTCGCCGAGGGCGGAGCGCAGCGGCGCCGACGTCTCGACCTCCAGTTCCTTGATCCGGGCACGCCCGGCAGCATCGAGCGTGCGGCTCTCCCTGTACGTGAGGACGGTGGCGTCGAGGTTCTCGTCGACGATCTCGATGTAGCGGCGGATGCCGGCGACGAGCCGTTCGACGGGATCGTCGCCGGCGGCCTCCATCGCAGGTTCGAGTTGGTCGCGGAAGGTGTCGAGGATCGAGACGATGGTGGCGAGGAGGATTTCCTCCTTGCCGCCGAAGTACTTGTAGATCAATCCGACGCTGACGCCGGCCTCGTCGGCCAGCGCCTGCATGGACATCTGGTGGAAACCGGTGCGCTGCATGACCTGCACGGCGGCGTCGAGGACCTGCTTGCGGCGGGAACTGGTGCGAACTGCCCGCACGGCCTCTTCCACGGGAAGTGCATCGTGGTCGGTGGTCATAGGGGCTCCTCGTCACTTTTCGGTCCGATTCACAGTACCGAGTGCTCAGTGGTGTGAATCGTGCAGCTGGGACGGTCGTCAGATCCCGAGATCCTTCGCGACGATCGTCTTCATGATCTCGGTGGTTCCGCCGTAGATCGTCTGGATGCGGGCGTCGACGAAAGCGCGTGCGACGCCGTATTCGCGCATGTAGCCGTAGCCACCGTGCAGTTGCAGGCACCGGTCGGCGACACGCACCTGGAGTTCGGTGGCCCACCACTTCAGGCGGGCGGCGCGGGCGGCGGTGAGCTGCCCGGCGACGTGTTCGGCGATGCAGTCGTCGAGATAGGTGCGGGTGATGTCGAGCTCGGTGGCCAGCTCGGCGAGCACGAACTGGGTGTTCTGGAAGCTCGACACCGGCTTCCCGAAGGCCTTCCGCTGGCGGACGTAGTCGAGGGTCTGCGCGAGGACGCCCTCGGCTGCGGCGACCGCACCGATGGACAACGACAACCGTTCCTGCGGGAGGTTGTGCACCAACTGGTAGAAGCCGCGACCTTCGTCGCCGAGCCGGTTCGCGACCGGCACCCGCATGTCGGTGAACGTCAGCTCGCTGGTGTCCTGGGCGTGTAGGCCGATCTTCTCGAGATTGCGCCCGCGGGAGAAACCGGGGGTGTCGGCCTCGACGACCAGCAGCGTCAGACCCTTGTGCGGGTCGTCGGAGGTGCGGGTCGCGACGACGAACAGGTCGCCGTTCTGACCGTTGGAGATGAACGTCTTGGCTCCGTTGATGACGTAGTGGTCGCCGTCGCGCACGGCGGAGGTGCGGATGCCGGTGAGGTCGCTGCCGGTGCCGGGTTCGGTCATGGCGATGCCCAGCACCGTCTCGCCGCTGACGACACCGGGCAGCCAGCGTGCCTTCTGTTCGTCGGTGGTCATGTCCGTCAGGTAAGGCAGCACCACGTCGTTCTGCAGGGAGAACGCGATACCGGCCGCGGCATTGCCTGCGCGGTTGACCTCGTCGATGAGGATGGCGTTGTACCGGAAGTCGTCGACGCCTGGGCCGCCGTACTGCTCCTCGACGGAGAAGGCGAGCAGCCCGAGCTTCCCGGCTTCGGTGAACAACGACCGGTCGAGGCAGCTCGCGTGCTCCCAGTCCTCGTGCACGGGAGTGATCTTGTCGCGGACGAAATCACGGGCGACCTCGCGGAACTGCTGGTGCTCGGTCTCGTATTCGAGGCGTGCGTTCATCGGGTGATCCTCGAGTCGGTGGGGGCGGTGAACAACCCTGCGGCGAACTCGTCGACTGCCGTTCGGGTTGCCTTGTAGTGCAGTTTCTTTCCGGTGGCCGAGACCGGCAGCGACTCGACAAACCGATAGGCCCGCGGCCGCTTGAAGGTGGACAGCATCGGGTGCTCGCGACAGTGCGCGTCGAGGACGTCGGCCGTGACGTCCGGGCTGCCGGCCACGATGTACGCGACGACGATGCGTCCCCACCGGTCGTCGGGCACGCCGACGACGAGGCAGTCGGACACACCCGGATGCGAGTTGAGCGCTTCCTCGACCTGCACCGGATGAACGTTCTCACCACCGCAGACGAGCATGTCGTCCTTGCGTCCGACGATGGTGACGAACTCTCCGGCGTCCCACGTGGCGAGGTCGCCGATGTGCAGCCATCCGTTGTCGAACTTGGCCTTCTCCTGGTCGGGGGAGTCGAAGTAGGCGTTCGAACCCTTGGGGGAGCGGACGATCACTTCTCCGACCTCTTCGCCGTCCTTGGCGACGACGTCGTCGTGGTGGGCGAGTCGGTCCTCGTAGATGTGGACCACGCGCACGTCGTCGTCGGTGCAGGCCCGGCCCGCGGTGCCGGCATGCTCGGGCAGATCGGTGGGGCGCAGGAAGGTGTTCCAGAACCCTTCGGTGCTGCCGTAGCCGTTGAAGATCCGCGGGTTGAGGACCTGCTGGTATCGCAGTGCTGCTTCGCGTTCGAGCGGCGCACCCATCGTGACGATGCCGCGCAGCGACGACAGATCGCGCGGACGAGCTTCCTGCGCGGCGGCGAGCATCGCGAGGTTGGTGGGTGCTCCGATGAGGAAGGTGAGGCCGTGCTCGGCGACGAGGTCGAGGACACGGTCGGCGTCGAAGGTGCGCAGCGGCACCACTTCTCCGCCGATGTAGAAGACCGGGTTGGGTCCTCCGGAGTACAGGCCGCCGCGGTGGAACCACGGCGTCATGTTGAGCGTCTTGTCCTCGGGGCTCAACGGGAAGTGCATGATGACGTCGTGCGCGCTGAAGATCTCGATCATGCTGTTGAGCGGCACACCCTTCGGCATGCCGGTGGTGCCCGAGGTGTAGAGGCGGGTGGTCTCGTCCCACACCGTCCGGTGCAGCGGCGGGAGCGCGACCCGATCGGCCGCCAGGTGCCGGTACCGCACGACGGTGGCGCCGGGAACGGAGACAGGGTCGCCGTCGCCCACCGCGACGATCACCTTCGGTGTGTGCGCCGAGCGTTCCAGCGCCTCCGTCACCATCGGGGTGAGCTCGGTGTCGTAGACGAAGACCGTGGGTGCGGACTTGTCGAGGATGAACGAGGTTTCGCCGGAAGCGAGGCGGAAGTTGATCGGCGAACCCACCGCGCCGACGGCCTGGGTGGCGAGATACAGCTCGGCGAACTCGACACTGTTGAACAGTTGATAGGCGACGACATCCCCGGCCTGCACACCTGCATCGGCCAGACCCGTGGCGACTCGGTCGACGCGTTCGCCGAGTTCGGCGTAGGTCAACCGGGTTCCGGTGTCGGGATCGGTGATGGCAACGCGGTTCCCGTACCGTCCCAGGTTGCGCCGGAAGCCGTTGAGATACGTGAAGTCGTTCTCGAAGTACTCCCGGTAGGCCCGGGCGTTGTACGACGCGCTCATGATTCGATCTCCCCTGACGATGTCGGTCAGCCGGCCATGGTGAGGCCGCCGCTGACGCTGATCACCTGGCCGGTGATGAACGCTGCGGATTCGGATGCGAAGAACAGGACGGGTGCGGCGACCTCCTCGGGGCGGGCGAGCCTCCGGAACGGAATGGCTTTGATGAGAGCAGCTTTGAGCTTCTCCTCCTGGGCCTGGAACAGCGGGGTGTCGGTGGGGCCGGGGCACACGCAGTTGACGTTGATGTTGTGCCGGGCCATCTCGCGGGCGAGCGACTTGGTGAGGGCGATGACGCCGCCTTTCGCTCCCGCATAGATGGATTCGCCGGAGCTGCCGACCCGGCCCGCGTCGCTGGCGAGGTTGATCACGCGACCACCGTTTCCGGCATCGATGATGCCGGGTAGGAAGGCGCTGCAGATGTGCACCGGGCCGAGATAGTTGATCGCGACGACCTTCTGGGCGAACTCCGTTGTGGCGTTGAGGAACTGATCGGTGCGGTCCCAGCCGGCGGCGTTGACGATCACGTTGGGCACGCCCACCTCGGCATGGGTGCGGTCGCGGAGTTCGTCGACCTGCGCGCGGTCGGAGATGTCGACCGGGAGTGCCGTGATCAGCTGGGGGTACTCCTTGGCGGTGGCCTCGGCGGCCGCGAGATCGAGATCGGCGGCGACGACGCGATCACCCTGCGCGGCGAAGCCGAGAGCGATGGCCTTGCCGATGCCGGAACCGGCGCCGGTGACCAGTGCGATGTTGCTCATGGGAGGTCCTTACGGTCTGAGGGAACTCGGGTCAGGCCTTGACGTACTTCGCGAAGTCGGCTGGCCGCTTCTCCGCGAAAGCCTTGGCGCCTTCGAGCCCTTCGTCGGACTTGCCGAACAGGTCGAGCGCCGACATCGCGAGGTTGCTCAGACCGGCCTGGTGGTCGGTGTCGGCGTTGAAGGACTGCTTGAGGAATTTGATCGCAGTGGGGCTCTTCTCGGCAATCTCGGCGGCGACGGCCTTGGCTTCATCGAGCAGCTTCTCCTGCGGGACAACCCAGTTGACGAGTCCCCAGCGCTCGGCGGTGGCGGCATCGTACTGGCGGCACAGGTACCACATCTCGCGGGCGCGCTTCTCGCCGACGACGCGGGCGAGGAAGGCGGAGCCGAAACCGGCGTCGAACGAACCGACCTTGGGTCCGGCCTGGCCGAACCGGGCGTTCTCCGACGCGATGGAGAGATCGCACAGCACGTGGAGGACGTGTCCGCCGCCGACGGCGACACCGTTGACGGCGGCGATGACCGGCTTGGGGATGTCGCGGATCAGCTTGTGGAGGTAGCCGATCTCGAACATGCCGCTCTCGGTGGGCCCGTAGTCGCCGGTCTCGGCGCGCTGCTTGACGTCGCCGCCGGTGCAGAAGGCCTTCTCGCCGGCGCCGGTGAGGATGACGGCCGAGACCCGGCTGTCGGCCCAGGCCGATCGGAACGCCTTGATCAGTTCCTCGACGGTCTTGCCCCGGAAGGCGTTGTAGCGCTCGGGCCGATTGATCGTGATGATGCCGGCTGCGCCGTCGATCTCGTAGGTGATGTCCTCGAAGTCGGTCATGGGATCCCCTTCATCGCTGCAGGTAGGAGCCTGATCGAACAGCCATTCCCTGCGAGTGAATGACTATTCATTTCTCATGAAGCTACATTCACGAAAGGGGTGTGTCAACCGTCACATGGGTGCTTCGGCGACTTGGGTGGATCTGACCCCGGATTCCGGGGGTGAATCCACCGAAATCGGCATCCGTGCGTCGTAACGACGCGGGGTGGTACTCCGACACCAGTTCAGGAAGGCGCTCAGCACGTGTGTGGTCGGGAAAGCAGCACACGGGGCCTGGTGTCGGGTTGAAGGAGAAACATGAAGTTCGTCGTCCCCTACCTGCGCGTCGTAGCGGGGATGTTCGCCGCCATCACGCTGTGGCTGGCGATCGTGGAAGTAGTCAACGGCAACGGGGCCGACGCGATCCTGTTCGTGGCATTCGCGGCCGGCCTGGGATATCTCGCGATCGGCAAGCCCCTGCGCGACCGTCGCAAGCGCATCAAGGCCGAGCAGGACGCGATCGCCGCACGCGCCGAAGCCGGCCACCGTGCGTTCCTCGCGGGGGACGTGCGGGCCGCGATGGCACCGCCGCCCGAGCCGCCGAAGCCTCCGCGGATCCGCCGTGGGGTGATCATCGCCGCTGCCGTCGCCGGACTGATCGTCCTCATGGGAATCATCGGCGACATCTCGGACGGGCTGGACTCACCCACGAAGGACGACGCCAGTACCACGCCTCGCGCTGCCGCACCGACGACCACCACGTCGTACACGACGTCGGCTGCCACCACGGCGCGGACCGTCGCCCCGGAAACCACTCCCGCGACGAGGATCTCCACCACACGGGTCGCGGCTGTCGCGTCCACTGCGGTGATGCCGAACGTTGTGTGCATGAATCTCCAAGCGGCGCAGGATGCGATCCAGGCCGCCGGCGTGTTCTACTCCACGAGCGTCGACGCGACCGGTCAGGGGCGCGCGCAGGTATGGGACAGGAACTGGGTCGTCGTCGACCAGGTTCCCTCGGTGGGAGCATCGATCGGTGAAGGCGGCCCCGTGCTGTCGGTGCTGAAAGGGGACGAATTCAGCGGGTGCTAGGTCATCGGCTGCTCCGTGCGGGGGAGATCCTCGGTGGTTGCGGGCGGCTGCGCCCGACCGATCGGAGACCCTTCGGGTCCCTGAGTCGTCGTCCCCTTCCCCAAGGCTGCCCGGTCGCCATGCCCCGATAGACCGTCTCGGCCAGCACGGATAGCCCCACGTCGCGGAGGACGTGCGGCTCGCACTGGACCCGGTCGTTCGTGTCGACCCTCACGATCGGGTGCTCCACCACCAGCTGTGGAGACGAGGGATACTGGTGCCCAGTCGGTTTCGAGACAGGGAACGGCCCCGGCTCGCAGCGTCGGCGCGCTGACGTCGGACTGTGGGAGACGAGCGACGGACTGCGTCGACGAGCCTCGGCTACCGGAACGGCCCTCGTGCGCGACGATGCAGATGAAACGCCTCGAGCCCTCCGATCACGATCGGATCGGAGGCTGAAAAGTCAGGACGTCGGGTGTGAACCCGGGGGAGCGGGTAGACGGCGGCCGACGCGGACGAATGCGCTCACAGCTCGTTGGTGAGGTACGCCTCTCGAGGGCGTGTGGATAGACTCCACCCTACGGTGCATGACAGCTCTTTCTGTCTTGTGCCCAGACCCCGGTCCGGTGTTGGCGCACCTGCCGGGGTCGACCTGTTTTCAGGTCGGTGGAGGGATGGTCGCACGGGTGTGCGACGTCGTCAACTCGAACACACGTTCTGCTCGTGCGCATCGTGGGACCGTCGGTGTGTCCGAATAGAGCGCCTTGCAACGATAGTCGCTGTTGTTCATGGATAGTCCAGTGGTGCGGATGTAAAGCCGATTGTCAGACGTCATCGATCCGGCTGCGGCATGCGGTGATACTTCCTCGCGTCGGGCTCGATCTCCCACAGGCGCGCGTCCAGATGGCACAGTGCGGCACGGCCGACATCCGAGAAGACAAGGGGGACTCGCATGGGAGCTGTGCGACGGACGGTGGTGGCGACGGCAGTCGCGGCCACAGCTGCAGTAGGAGGATCGACAGGGCAGGCGGCGGCGACGCCGGCAGTCGACACTGTGGTGAACGGCGTACTGTCCATCACCCCGCTGTGCCAGGGAACCATCGACGCACTCATTATCGCGTGCACCGAGCTCGAGAAGCTGACGCCGCACTTTCCGTTGATGCTCGACCTGAATCCGAGGGGTACGCATCTCGTCGTGCTCGGGGCCGGACTCACCGAGGACGGCAAGATCAGACCGGTGCTCGAAGAACGTCTCGAAACGGCTCTGCGTGCAGCGCACCGCTATCCGGAGTCGCCGATCGTCGTCACCGGTGGGGTGCCGCGCAACGGCGTCACCGAAGCACGGGCGATGAGAGACTGGCTTGTGGCACGGGGGATTCCACCGGAACGCATCACCGAAGAATCGGAATCCGGTTCTACCGTCGAGAATGCGCGCTTCACCAACGATGTTCTGCTCGAACGGCGAGCAACAGGCGCTGTACTCGTGACGAACCGCGACCACCTCGAACGCGCGATGATCAACTTCCGGCAGGCGGTCGACGCGCGTATTCCCGTCGCGGGCATCGTCGCAGCGTAAGTGCCGGAAGAGGGAGTCGATCAGTTCTGGAGCGGCGGGACGGGCGTAGGAGTGGCGTCTCGTCCGGTGGAGAAGTTGCAGGTAGATCAGTCGGCGGTCCTCTTGCGTGGTCGGCCGCGCCGCACCGCCTTCTTGATCGGGGCTTTCGGTCGTGCAGTGGTGTGCGGCGGTTCGTCCTCCTCCTCTTCGTCCTCGTCTCGAGGCCTCTCCTCGTCTTCGCCTTCGTCCTTGTCCCTCTCCTCGTCCTCCTCTTCCTCGGCATCCGAATCCTCGTCCGAACTCTCGGAAGGGGCGTCGCTCCAGCTGAATTCGATCTCGATCTCGACTTCGTCTCCGTCCACCTCGATCTCGAGTTCCCATCGGAGCCGGTCGGGGACATCGACCGAAATCGAGCCTCCGTCCGAATCCAGGTCCACTTCGGATCCCGTCGCCAGGGCGCGCCCGAGTGCAATCAACCGCTCGGACACCTGCTTGCGGGAGAGTTGAGATTTCTGCTTGATTTCCAGCTTCGGCACAGCGACTCCTGACCTCGGTGCAGTATCCATCTACGGTATCCGCCGCGGTGGGGGCAGGTGTCGTGAACGAGGGTGTCTCGACGACGAGCTCGCTGGTTTCTTCCGGGGTCAAAACAATCATCAGTGCTTGCTTTGAGAGCGATGACATGTGACTCTGGCCACATGGTGGAATTGCCGCGATTGTCGAATCGGACATATTCGTCGACGACAGGACGCCCGGCCCAGGAGGGGACCGCGTGAGCAATCCTGTGCGTATCGGCAATTGCTCCGGCTTCTACGGCGATCGTCTGTCTGCGATGCGCGAGATGCTCGAAGGCGGGGAACTCGACTATCTGACCGGTGACTACCTTGCCGAACTGACGATGCTCATCCTCGGTCGTGACCGTCTGAAGGATCCGGGTCTCGGCTACGCCAAGACGTTCCTGCGGCAGGCCGAGGACTGCATGGGCCTCGCCCTCGACAAGGGGGTGCGGATCGTCGCGAACGCCGGTGGGCTCGATCCCGCAGGTCTGGCCGCGGCGCTACGCACGGTTGCGGATCGGCTCGGCCTGTCGCCGCGCATCGCCCACGTCGAGGGCGACGATCTCGTCGCCCGCATCGACGAGTTCGGTTTCGCCGCCGACCCCCGCCCGCTCACCGCCAACGCCTATCTCGGTGCGTGGGGCATCGCCCGGTGTCTCGAGGCCGGAGCCGACATCGTCGTGACCGGGCGCGTGACCGACGCGTCCGTGATCGTCGGTCCCGCCGCCGCTCACTTCGGCTGGGCACCCGATGACTTCGATGCACTTGCAGGTGCCGTCGTCGCCGGGCACGTCATCGAATGCGGTACCCAGGCCACCGGCGGAAACTACGCGTTCTTCACCGAACTCGACGATCTCGTCCGCCCCGGATTTCCCATCGCCGAGATCGAGGCCGATGGAGCGGCCACCATCACCAAACATCCGGGCACCGGAGGAGCCGTGACCGTCGGCACGGTCACCGCGCAACTGCTGTACGAGGTGGCGGGCGGACGGTACGCGAACCCCGACGTCACCGCGCGCATCGACACCGCCCGGCTGAGCCTGCACGCACCCGATCGTGTCCGCATCACCGGAGTGAGGGGCGAGCCGCCTCCGCCGACGCTGAAGGTGTGCCTCAATGCGCTCGCCGGGTTCTACAACGAGGTCGTCTTCGTCCTGACCGGATTGGACATCGACGCGAAGGCGCGGTTGGTGCGATCGCAGATGGAATCGAACCTGCCCAGGCGGCCTGCCGAACTCGAGTGGATCCTCGCTCGCACCGATCATGCCGATGCCGACACGGAGGAGACCGCGAGTGCGCTGCTGCGCTGTACTGCACGTGATCCCGATCCGGACGTCGTCGGACGTGCCTTCACCTCCACGGCGGTCGAATTCGCCCTCGCCGGATATCCCGGTTTCTTCGTCACCGCTCCGCCCGGTCCGGGCACCGCCTACGGTGTCTATACGGCCGAATACGCCGAGGCGACACGCGTGCCGCACGTCGCGGTGCTGCCCGACGACACCCGCCTCGACATTCCGGTCGCGGCGGTCACCCGTGTCCTCGAGCCGTTGCCGGACCCGGGTGTGCCCGCGCCGTTGCCGCCCGGACCGACTCGCCGCGTTCCGCTCGGCACGCTCGCCGGTGCCCGCAGCGGCGACAAGGGCGGTGATGCCAATATCGGAGTATGGGTCCGATCCGACGACGAATGGCGTTGGCTCGCACATTGCCTCACCGTCGACGCTGTGAAGGATCTGCTTCCCGAAATCGAGCCCCTGCCCGTCACGCGGCATCTGCTCCCGAACCTGCGGGCCGTGAACTTCGTGATCGAGGGCATCCTCGGCCGTGGCGTCGCTTCGCGCGCCCGATTCGACCCGCAGGCCAAGGGACTCGGTGAATGGTTGCGCGCCCGATACCTCGACATTCCCACCGTCCTCCTGGAGAAGCGTACGTGAGCACACTGATCTCGACCCTCGACCGCGGTTCCACAGAATACGGCGCGGCCGCCGACACGATGCGCGCTCGCCTGGCCGACCTCGACGCCGAACACGCCAAGGCCCTCGCCGGCGGTGGTGAGAAGTACGTCCGCCGACACCACGATCGAGGCAAGTTGCTCGCGCGGGAGCGCATCGAACTGCTCCTCGACCGCGACTCGCCGTTTCTCGAACTGTCGCCGCTCGCCGCCTGGGGCACCGATTTTCCCGTCGGCGGCAGTGTCGTCACAGGTATCGGCGTGGTCGAAGGCGTCGAATGTGTCATCGTGGCCAACGACCCCACCGTGCGCGGCGGCACCAGCAATCCGTGGACGTTGCGCAAGACCCTGCGTGCCGACGACATCGCCCTGCAGAACCGGATGCCGCTGATATCCCTCGTCGAATCGGGCGGTGCGGATCTGCCCACGCAGAAGGAGGTGTTCATCCCCGGCGGACGGCTCTTCCGCGATCTGACCCGGTTGTCGGCGGCGGGTATCCCCACCATCGCGCTGGTGTTCGGCAATTCGACCGCCGGCGGCGCATACATTCCCGGCATGTCCGACCACGTGGTGATGATCGAGAACCGGTCGAAGGTATTCCTCGCCGGACCGCCTCTGGTGAAGATGGCCACCGGTGAGGAATCCGACGACGAGTCGCTCGGCGGCGCCGAAATGCACGCGCGTATCTCAGGTCTGGCCGACCACTTCGCCGTCGACGAACAGGACGCGGTGCGCCTCGGGCGCAGCATCGTGCGGCGTCTCAACCACCGCAAGTCCGGTCCGGCGCCCCGTACCGGGGTACGCGAACCCCGGTACGACTCCGAGGAGTTGCTCGGGATCGTCCCCGAGGATCTCCGGCAGCCCTTCGATCCGCGAGAAGTCATCGCCCGTATCGTCGACGATTCCGACTTCGACGAGTTCAAACCGCTGTACGGGTCCTCGCTCGTGACCGGTTGGGCACAGGTGCACGGCTATCCGGTCGGGATTCTCGCCAACGCACGCGGCGTGTTGTTCAACGAGGAATCGCAGAAGGCAACCCAGTTCATCCAACTCGCCAACCGCGCCGACACCCCGCTGTTGTTCCTGCACAACACCACCGGGTACATGGTGGGCCGGGAGTACGAGGAACGCGGCATGATCAAACACGGGGCGATGATGATCAACGCGGTCGCCAATTCCACGGTGCCGCATATCTCCGTTCTGCTCGGTGCGTCCTACGGCGCCGGCCACTACGGCATGTGCGGACGGGCATTCGACCCGCGGTTCCTGTTCGCCTGGCCCAGCGCCAAATCCGCAGTCATGGGCGGTGCCCAGCTGGCCGGGGTCGTTTCCCTCGTCGGACGCGCGGCCGCGCAGGCGCGTGGACAGGATTTCGACGAAGCCGCCGACGAGGCGATGCGCGCGGCCGTCGAGAACCAGATCGAAGCCGAATCACTGCCGATGTTCCTGTCCGGTCGTCTCTACGACGACGGCATCATCGACCCACGCGATACCCGCACTGTGCTGGGACTGTGTCTGTCGGCTGTTGCCACCGCCCCGATCAGCGGCGCCGAATCCTTCGGCGTCTTCCGGATGTGAGGTTCCCGTGACCGAATCGATCATCACCACCGTGCTCGTGGCGAATCGCGGGGAGATCGCCCGTCGCGTGTTCGCCTCGTGCCGCCGAGCCGGTCTCGGCGCGGTCGCCGTGTTCTCCGACGCCGACGCGAACAGTCCGCACGTGCGCGATGCCGATGCCGCCGTGCGACTTCCGGGAGTCTCTCCCGCCGAGACCTACCTCGACGGGAAGAAGATCGTCGCGGCTGCGCTGGCCGCGGGTGCCGACGCGGTTCACCCGGGCTACGGATTCTTGTCCGAGAACGCCGGATTCGCACGCGCGGTGCTCGAGGCGGGACTGATCTGGATCGGACCACGCCCGGAGTCGATCGAGCGGATGGGCTCGAAGGTCGAAGCCAAGAAGATCATGGCCGACGCCGGTGTCCCCGTTCTCGCCGAACTCGACCCCGCCGACATCACCGACGCCGACCTCCCGGTGCTCGTCAAGGCGTCCGCAGGCGGCGGAGGACGCGGAATGCGGGTGGTGCGCACGCTCGACGACCTGCCGCGGCAACTCGACGCGGCCCGCCGGGAGGCGGCGTCGGCGTTCGGCGACCCCACGGTGTTCTGCGAGCGTTATCTCGAGAACGGACGACATATCGAGGTCCAGGTCCTCGCGGACCGGCACGGCACGGTGTGGGCGGTGGGTGAACGTGAATGCTCGATCCAACGACGCCACCAGAAGGTGATCGAGGAAGCACCGTCGCCGCTCGTCGACGCGATCGACGGGATGCGCCGGCGCCTGTTCGACGCCGCTCACCGCGCCGCACAGGCCATCGGTTACGAGGGCGCCGGCACCGTCGAGTTCCTCGCGGACCGCTCCGGGCAGTTCCACTTCCTGGAGATGAATACACGCCTGCAGGTCGAGCATCCCGTCACCGAATGCACGACCGGACTCGATCTCGTCGACCTGCAGATCCGCATCGCCGACGGCGACCACCTCGACCCCGAACCTCCACCTGTACAAGGTCATTCCGTGGAGGCCAGGCTCTACGCCGAGGACCCGGCCCGGGACTGGCAACCGCAGTCCGGCACCCTGCACCGTTTCGCGTTGCCGCACGAGGCACGTGAGTTCGACGTGCTCCGGCAGCCCGGTGTGCGCGTCGATTCCGGTGTCGTCGCGGGAACGGAGGTCGGGGTCCACTACGACGCGATGCTCGCCAAGGTCGTCTCGTACGCGCCGACCCGCGACCGTGCGGTGCGTCTGCTGGCGTCGACGTTGGCACGCACCGAGATTCACGGCATCGTCACCAACCGCGATCTCCTCGTCACGGTGCTGCGACATCCCGCCTTCGGTGCGGGAGAGACCGACACCGCCTTCTTCGACACCCACGGACTCGCGGAACTGTCGGCCCCGCTCGCCTCCGCGCACGCGGAAGCGGTGTCCGCGATCGCAGCCGCTCTGGCGGAGTCGGCCGACAACCGCGCTGCTGCCACGGTGAATACGGGCCTGCCCTCGGGATGGCGGAATCTGCCCTCCCAACCGCAGCTCACACGCTTCAGAGGCGTCCACGGCGACTACGAGGTGCGTTACCGGATCACGCGCGACGGGGCGTACATCGACGGCCGTGACGACCTCCGTGTCGTCGAGTTCGCACCGGATCGGGTGGTCCTGGAAGTCGACGGTGTCCGCCGGCATGTCGCGGTGACGCGGTACGGCGACGCGGTGCACGTCGACTCGTCGCTCGGACCGGTACGCCTGACCGCCGTCCCGCGCTTCGTCGACCCCACCGCCCGGATCGCCGCCGGATCACTGCTCGCGCCCATGCCGGGATCGGTGATCCGGCTCGGCGCTGCCGTCGGCGATGCGGTCGACGCGGGCCGGCCGCTGGTGTGGCTCGACGCGATGAAGATGGAGCACACCGTCACCGCACCCACCGCCGGCACCCTCACGGCACTTGCGGTGGAGGTCGGAGATCAGGTCGCCGTCGGTGCCGTCCTCGCCGTGGTCACGCCGCACGACGACGCGCCGTCCGGCAGTCCCGACCCGGAAGGCAGACCATGAGCGTTAGTCAGGAACCGTCATGACCGAACCGAACCCCGTGGTGGTGCACTACGACGTCGACCACGGCGTCGCGACACTGACCTTCGACTCCCCGCACAACCGCAACGCCCTGTCCGCCTCGCTGCTGACACAACTGAGCCACGGACTCGATGCCGCGGCCACCGACCCTGATATCCGCGCGGTCGTCCTCACTCACACCGGTGGAACATTCTGTGCCGGAGCAGATCTGAGTGGATCGTCCGGATCTGCGCAGGAGGCGGCGGCCGCCCGCACCCGGGACATGACCGCGTTGCTGCGGCAGATCCTGGAACTGCCCAAACCGGTCCTCGCTCGTATCGACGGGCACGTCCGCGCCGGTGGTATGGGCCTGATCGGAGCCTGCGACATCGTCGTGGCCGGCCCCGAGTCGACGTTCGCGCTCACGGAAGCACGGCTCGGTCTGGCCGCCTCGATCATCTCCTTGACCGTACTTCCGCGACTGTCCTCGCGTGCGGCAGCACGGTACTTCCTGACCGGCGAACGGTTCGGCCCGGGGGAGGCGTGCGCCGAGGGTCTCGTCACCGTTTCGACAAGGGATACCGGAACTGCCGTCGCGGAACTGCTCGCGGAGATCCGTGCATGCTCACCGCAGGGTCTGGCCGAATCGAAACGTCTCGTCACGGAGCGGATCCTCGCGGACTTCGATCGCTACGGAGACGACCTGGCAGCGCGTTCGGCCCGGTTGTTCGGTTCCGGGGAAGCGGTGGAAGGGATGAGGGCGTTCCTGCAGAAGCGGTCCCCGTGGTGGGCCGACCGGTGAGAACGCGACACGCACGGGGGCCGTTCGAATTCGTGGTGGTGAGCGTGTGTGGTCCGTTCTCGGCTCGATCTACGTGGGTCCCGGTGAGCGGGAATCGGCGCGTAGGACTGTGATTCGCATCATAGCGTCCGCCGCATGACCATCGTGACCAGCGCCGATCCCGTTCTCGGCGAGTTGCTCGAGAAGCAGCGCCGACAGTTCCGTGCACAACGCACCAGCACGGCCGTGCAACGACGAGAGCGGATCCAGCGCGTGATCGACATGCTCGTCGCCCGCACGGACGAGATCGTGGACGCGATCGACGCCGACTTCGGTGGACGCCATCCCGGCTATTCCACGACCAATGATGTGCTCGGTTCGCTCTCGGCCCTGAAATACGCACGCGACCACCTCGAAGAATGGATGCGGCCGCAGCAGCGAGCCCCCTTCCCGCCGTACGACCAGCTGGGTGCGACCGCCTCGGTTCACTATCAACCCAAGGGATCGGTCGCGATCATCGGCACCTGGAACGCCCCGGTGTTCACCCTTCTCGCCCCGCTGGCCGGGGTCCTGGCCGCAGGCAATCGCGCCGTTCTCAAACCGTCCGAGATCGTGCCGCGCACATCCCGGGCACTGGCGGACGCCGCGGCGGAATTCCTGGATCCCGCCGACGTCGCGGTGGTCACCGGTGGACCGGATGTCGCGAAGGCGCTGACCTCCCTTCCGTTCGACCACATCGTGTTCACCGGCGGGGAAGCGGCCGGGCGCTCGGTGATGGCGAACGCGGCCCTCAATCTCGTACCCGTCACCCTCGAACTCGGGGGCAAGTCTCCGGTGATCGTCGGCCGTTCCGCGGACATCGCGACGGCTGCCTACCGGATCGCGGTCGGCAAGTCGATCAACAGCGGTCAGCTGTGTGTCGGTCCCGACACCGTCCACGTCCCGGCCGAGATGCTCGAATCGTTCCTCGACGTCGTGTGCGGGACCTACCGGGAACTGTTCCCGACCATCGCCGGCAATCCGGACGTCACCGCGATCGTCGACGACAGGCACGCGGCCCGCATCGACGGATACGTCCGTCAGGCACAGGAACTCGGAGCGAGGATCGTGGTGGCACCGGACGAGCCCGTCGCCATCGCCGAACGCCGCCGCCCGCTCCGCATCGTGATCGACCCGCCGGAATCCGCAGCCGTCTCACAGGAGGAGATCTTCGGCCCGGTCATGGTCGTACGCACGTACGACGACCTCGGGCAGGTGCTGGGCACGATCAATTCCGGTCGGAAGCCGCTCGCGCTCTACTACTTCGGGCAGGACGACGAGGAACGACGACGCGCCCTCGAATGCACCACCTCGGGCGGCGTCACCATCAATGACATCGCGATGCATCCGGGCATGCTCGATGCGCCCTTCGGCGGGGTCGAGGCATCCGGGATGGGGCACTACAACGGCCTGGAGGGATTCCTCGAATTCAGTCATGCCAGAACAATTTTCGTTTCTCCCGACTACGACCCCCGGCGTGAATGGGGGATGTTGCCGCCCTACTCGGACGGTTACAGAGCCGGAATGTCCGCCCAGGTGACGCCGTGATTCCGCCGTTGCTGTCCCGCCCTTCGATGCCTTCAGGAGAAAACCGATGAGAACTCGCGGCGCGATCATCCGCAGCACGCCCGGAACCTACGAGGTGGTCGACCTCGACCTCGACGAGCCGCGCCGCGGCGAACTGACCGTCGAGATGGTGGCCGCGGGGCTGTGTCATTCCGACGACCACATCGCCGCCGGTGACCACGCGGTCGGGGTCTACCCGATCTGCGGTGGGCACGAAGGTGCCGGTGTCGTCGTGCAGGTCGGGCCGGAAACGCACGGATGGACCGTCGGAGACCATGTGGTCTTCTCGTTCCTGGCAGCGTGCGGTCGGTGCCGGTGGTGCGCGAAGGGAATGCAGAACCTGTGCGACCGCGGCGCGGCGATCATGACCGGCAGCCGCCCTGACGATCCGACAAGTTTCCGCCTGAGCCTCGAGGGAACACCGGTAGCCCAGACGTGCGGGCTGTCGACCTTCAGTCAGTACACGACGGTCAGCGTCGACTCGGCGATCAAGGTGGACAAGGATCTGCCGCTCGACAAGCTGTGCCTGCTCGGTTGCGGAGTCGGCACCGGTTGGGGTGCGGCGGTCAACTCCGCCGAGGTGTATCCGGGACAGACCGTGATCGTCCAGGGAATCGGCGGTATCGGGATCAACGCGGTCCAGGGCGCTGCGCACGCGGGGGCAGCTCGGATCATCGCGGTCGATCCGGTGCCGTTCAAGCGTGAGTCGGCCTTGCGGTTCGGGGCCACCCACGCGGTCGCCGATATGACGGAAGCGACCGAGATCGCTCGGTCGTACACCAACGGGCAGGGTGCGGACTCCGCGATCGTCACGGTCGGAGTGACGACGGGCGAGCACATCGCGGAGGCATTCTCGGCGATCCGCAAAGCAGGAACCTGCGTCGTCACGGGCCTGGGCAAGATGACGGATTCCGGTATCCCCATCAGTCCGATGGAGCTGGTGCTCTACCAGAAGCGCCTGCAGGGTTCGCTGTTCGGCGCGTCGACGCCGACCGCCGACATCCCCTGGTTGATCGACCTGTACACCTCGGGCGTGCTGAAGCTCGACGAGCTCGTGACGACCACCTACAAGCTCGACGACATCGCCCAGGGATTCGTCGACATGCACGAGGGCAGGAACCTGCGCGGAGTCGTCCTGTTCTGAGCAGGAACCCATCGCAGCCGGCGCCTCGGCGAAGACGCGTGGAGTCCGTCCGGGTGAATGGGGTGGGCGCAATC
>NZ_AJVB01000040.1:0-17487 GCF_000278445.1 Rhodococcus sp. R1101 | reverse complement strand
CGGCTGATGAGTTCTATTCTCGGTGTAACCGTGGGGGAGAGCGCCGTTCGGGTGGTGCGGCCGGTGGATCGAACATCCCCGACCGCAGGATTCCAGTTCCAGGTGGTCGAGACGGGTAAGGACGATCCGGCGCGTCTGGCTGCGGGCACCCTCGGGGTGCTCTTCCAGACGGGTGTCGCGGGCGACCCGATCGAGCGTGTGGGGTTGGTCTACCGCGACCAGGCCCAGGCCGATCGGCTGCGCGCGGCGATGGCCGTCGAACACATCGACCGGTACCTGCTCGTCTCCGAACCCGAGGCCGCGGTCACCTATCTGCAGGCCACCGGAGAACTCGGGAGCAACACCGCAGTCTTCTACGACCTCGGCGACGCCGGACTCACCGTCACCGTCGTCGACCTCGTCTCCCGGGAAGTGCTCGCCGAACGCACCGACAGCATCGGCGGCCGGGTCTTCGACAACGTCATCCGCGACCACCAGCTCGACACCAACGGCGTGTGGCGACCCGACGACCCCGCCACCGACGACGAACTGTCGGCGCAGTGCCGCGAGGCCAAGGAGAAGCTCTCGCAGAGCGACACCGTGGCGGTGCCGGGCGCTGCCGGGGTCGTACTCATGTCGCGTGAAACCTTCGATCCGCTCATCGGTCAGTGTGTCGAGTCGTCGGCCCAGTTCGTGCACCAGGTGATCTCCCGTGCCGGTCGCAACCCGGAGGCAGTGGTCCTGATCGGCGGCGGGGCGCACATCCCGCTCGTGCAGGAGGTACTGCGCTCCTGGCTCGGCCTGCCCCTGGTGGTGCCGCACGAGCCCGAACTCGTCCTCGCCAAGGGCGGGGCCATGGCCGCCGCGCAACCGGCCACCTCGCAACCGGTGAGCACCCTCACGCGCATCGTGCCGGGCCGGCCCCCGTCGACGAGCGCCGACACCGAACAGATCCCGGTCGTCGCCACCGCGGCCGCTGCGCCCACGGCTGCCGCCACCGGTGCGGAGTCCGCCGACGCGAAGAAGCCGTGGTGGTCGTCGCTGGCCGGTCGCGGTCCGTCGGTCAGCGGCAGGCAGATCTCCGGCGCCGGGATCGCGGGCACGGCCCTCGCGGTGGTCGCGGTCATCGGCGTGGCGCTGAGTACCGGCTTCACCGGTGCCTCCGCCGACGAGACGAGCCCGACCCAGTCGTACGTCCCGCCCACCACCAGCGCGCCGCGTCCGAACCCGGCACCGGCTGTAGCTCCCACACAGGTCACCACGACCACCTCGGCTACTCCGGAACCGGTCCCGACGACCTACACACCGCGCCCGGTCCCGCCGGCACCCGAGCCGGAACCCGCGCCGCCGCCGCCGACCATTCCGGGTCTCGGTGTGCCCTTGCCGCCGCTGCCGACGATCGAGCTGCCGCCGCTGCCGCAGATCCGGCTGCCCTGAGGTCACCGAGTCCCCGGCTCACGCGCGTCGCGCGTGCCGGCCACTCGTCTGTCGTCCGGGTGCATCGGTGCGCGCGAGCACGGCGGCGATCGCCGTGGTGAGCGGCACCGACAAGGTGAGCGCGATGCCGCCCACGCATGCGCGGACCACCTCGATGGCCACGGCGTCACCGGTGATCACGTCGGTGATCGACCGCCCGGCCACCGAGAACAACAGCAGCAACGGCAACGCGCCGCCCGCATAGGCGAGGACGAGCGTGTAGACGGTGCTCGCGATGTGGTCGCGGCCCACGCGCATCGCCGCCGAGAAGATGTCCCGGCGCGACGAGTCGGGATCGAGCCCGGCGAGTTCGAACGCCGACGACGCCTGCGTGATGGTGACGTCGTTGAGCACACCGAGCGAGCCGATGATGAATCCGGCCAGCAGCAGGCCCGAGATCGACACGTGCCCGATGTACAGCTGCACGTCGGTGTTCTGTTCCTCCGACAGACCGGTCAGGTGCGTCGACCGGATCGCAACATAGGACAGCACGGCCGCGACGACCATCGAGGCGAGGGTGCCGAGCAACGCCGAACTCGTCCGCAGATTCACGCCGTGCGCCAGATACAGCACCGCGTAGAGGATGAGCGCACCGCCGACGAGCGCGACCGGCACCGCGGGTTTGCCGTCCAGGAGCGCCGGAAGCATGAACACCACCAGCACGCCGAACGCGACACCGAGGCCGATCAGGGCGCGCAGACCGCGCCACCGGGCGATCGCGACGACGACGATCGCGAAGGCCGCGACCACCAACGCGAGCGGTAAGCCGCGGGCGTAGTCGTAGAAGGAGTACTGGGTGGTGCCCGACGGGTCGGTCTGGCGGACGAGGCGGATCTCGTCATCGGCCTGCAGTTCCGGTTGGCCCGGGCCCGGGATCACCTCGAGGAGCGTGCGGGCGCCGTCGTCGGGCCCGGATTCGATGGCGACGATGCTGCGTTCGCAGGCGAAGGTGTCGACCGCGGGCGGGGACGGTTCGCCGGTGAAGACGCGACCGAAGGACGGGCTTCCGCACGGCCCGGTGTTCTGTTCCACGACCGTCCCGGCCTCGGTGACGACTGCGTCGCCGGCGGTGGTGCGGAAGGGGGCGGGGATGTCCACGGAGCGGCTGCTCGGCCACAGCAGAGCGGTGCCGAAGAGCACCAGAAGACCGATCGCGGTCAGCAGGCCGACGACGATCTTCGCGGCGATGGGGCCGAGGGGTGTAGGACTTTCGGCCTGCCCGTGTCCGTGTCCGTGTCCGTGGCCGAAGTGCCCGTGTCCGTGACTCACTCGAACAGGCTAGCCAAGGGGGGCGAGAAGGATGGGCTGGTGGTGGCGGGGAGCAGGGGGGGTGTCCCCGCCACCGTCACCTGATCTCGCACAGGGGGGATGGCGATCGATCAGGGAGCCCGGCACCGTGCGTAGTACATAGTGCCGTAAGACAAATTACTGGTTTCGGCCCCGACTTGGGAGGGATTGGCGTGTGTCCATGGTCACGAAACCGGCAAACTGTCCGATCGGGCAGGTCGCGCATGCCGTCAAGCAGGGACTTTGGTCCCGAAAACGGCAAGGTCACCATTTGGCAACAATTCCCCGCCCCGGCGAGCCGGAGGCCTCCTCCTACTGCTTGTAGGAGGACAGGAAGTTGCCGATCCGCTCGATCGCCACTGCGAGATCGCGGGCCCAGGGCAGCGTCACGATGCGCAGATGGTCGTGGTTCGGCCAGTTGAAGCCCGTGCCCTGCGTGACGAGGATGCGCTCCTGCAGCAGCAGATCCTGCACGAGCTTCTCGTCGTCGTGGATGTCGTAGACCTCCGGATCGAGCCGCGGGAAGGCGTACAGCGCACCGCGCGGCTTCACGCAGCTCACGCCCGGGATCGCATTGAGCCGCTCCCACGCCACGTCGCGCTGCTCGAGCAGGCGCCCACCGGGCAGTACGAGGTCCTCGATGCTCTGATAACCGCCCAGGGCCACCTGGATGGCGTGCTGGGCCGGCACGTTGGGGCACAACCGGGTCGACGCCAGCAGGTCGACGCCCTCGAGGAAGCCGGCCGCGTGCTCCTTCGGACCGGTGATGACCATCCACCCCGACCGGTAACCGGCGACACGGTAGGCCTTCGACAGCCCGTTGTAGGTCAGGCAGAGCAGATCGGGAGCCAGCGAGGCGAGGGAGGTGTGCTTCGAATCGTCGTACAGGATCTTGTCGTAGATCTCGTCGGCGAGCAGCAACAGCTGGTGCTTACGGGCGAGATGCACGATCTGCTCGAGCACCTCGTGCGAGTACACGGCGCCCGTCGGGTTGTTCGGGTTGATCACCACGATCGCCTTGGTGCGTTCGGTGATCTTGGACTCGATGTCCTCGATGTCCGGGTTCCAGCCGTTGGTCTCGTCGCACAGGTAGTGCACCGGGGTGCCACCCGCCAGCGAGGTCATCGCCGTCCACAACGGGTAGTCGGGTGCCGGGATGAGCACCTCGTCGCCGTCGTCGAGCAGGGCCTGCATGGTGATGGTGATGAGCTCGGAGACGCCGTTGCCCAGATAGACGTCGTTGATGTCGAACTTGGGAAAACGCGGCACGAGCTCGTAGCGCGTGACGATCGCGCGCCGGGCGGAGGCGATGCCCTTGGACTCCGAGTAGCCCTGCGCGTGGGGCAGCGCCGCGATCATGTCCTGCACGATCGTGTCGGGCGCCTCGAACCCGAACGGCGCGGGGTTGCCGATGTTGAGCTTGAGGATGCGATGCCCCTCGGCCTCGAGCCGCGCGGCGTGGGCGTGCACCGGCCCGCGGATCTCGTAGAGCACGTTCTGGAGCTTCGACGACTGCTCGAGCCGACGGCTGATGTGATGGTGAAGTTGGCCTTGCTCCTCGGTAGTCACGGGTTACATCGTGCCACCGTGCCGCAACACGATTTCATCCGCGTTTTGCCGGTTGCGGTAACGAGTTGGGAAACAAGGCGCGACGAATGTCCGGATCAGTGCGATGATCGAGGTCCATCTAGGCTCCACGTCGGGGTGACGTGGGGGAATGCAAGGAGCAAGTGGTATGGCGCAGGGCACCGTCAAGTGGTTCAACGCGGAAAAGGGCTTCGGCTTCATCGAGCAGGATGGTGGGGGAGCAGACGTTTTCGTCCATTACTCCGAGATCCAGGGATCGGGCTTCAAGACCCTGGACGAGGGAGCGCGAGTCGAGTTCGAGATCGGCCAGGGCCAGAAGGGCCCGCAGGCTCAGGGTGTGCGCGCCATCTAGGTCGCATCCCTTCGAGAATTCCGCGTACGACGGCGCCGCACTTTCGTGCGGCGCCGTCGTCGTGTGCTGTGCGCCACATACATCGCAGCTGGACCTACCGGCCGGTAAGTACGGCTTGTATTGTGTAGCCGGGTCGTGGGGTTGCAGTTTGTTTTCTCCGGTGCGGGGGGATTCGTACCGGACAGGTTTTTCTTCTTGGGGGACAGGTGTTTGTGGATTCGGCGACTCCTCGCGGTACGAAGCCCGATCGGTGGACCGACCCCAAGAAACGCCTCTGGTTGTACGGACTCGTCGTCCCCCTGAGCCCGTTCCTCGCCTACCTGCTCGTCGAACACCTGAAGTTCGGCGTCTTCTGGGCCACGGGTGCATTGGTCATCGCCGTCCTGTGCCCGCTGGTGGACGCCTTCGTGAGACCGGACACGAGCAATCCGCCCGACAGCATGATGCGGACGCTCGAGAACGACCGGTACTACCGCTACTGCACCTATCTCTACCTCCCGCTGCAATATGCGGGCCTGGCCTTCGGATGCTGGATGTGGGTGTCGCAACCCATGGGCGGCGCCGAACGATTCGCGATGGCCGCCACGCTCGGCATCGTCGGCGGCGTCGGCATCAACGCGGCGCACGAGCTCGGGCACAAACGCACCACCATCGAGCGGCGCCTCGCGAAGATCGCCCTCGCCCAGTCGTTCTACGGCCACTTCTACGTCGAACACAATCGTGGGCACCACGCGCGCGTCGCGACTCCCGAGGACCCGGCCACCGCCCGCATGGGGGAGAGCTACTGGCGTTTCCTTCCCCGCTCGGTGTTCGGCAGCCTCCGCTCCGCGATCCGCTACGAGAAGGGCCGGCTCGAACGTCGCGGCACGTCGTTCTGGAATCTGCGGCACAACGACATCCTGAACGCGTGGGCGCTCAGCGTCGTCCTCTTTGCCGTGCTCATCGCGGTGTTCGGCTGGTCGATCGCCCCGTGGCTGGCCGTCCAGGCCGTCATGGCGATCATGTTCCTCGAGGGCGCCAACTATCTCGAGCACTACGGGCTGCTGCGCGACAAGCGACCCGATGGTGGCTACGAACGCGTGCAGCCCCAGCACAGCTGGAACAGCAACCATGTGTGTTCCAACCTGTTCCTCTACAACCTGCAGCGGCACAGCGACCACCACGCCAACCCGCTGCGCCGCTACCAGACGCTGCGGTCGATGCCGCAGGCGCCGCAGCTACCCGCCGGTTACGCGGTGATGATCATCCTGGCCCTTTTTCCGCCGCTGTGGCGACGGGTGATGGACCCGCGACTGCTCGAGCACTACGGCCACGATTTCTCGCGGATCAACGTACACCCGTCCACACGCAAGTCCGTGCTCGCGCGTCATGCGCGCGCGCAACGTGGATCGCAGTAGTCCACAGGCCGCCCGCTCATCCCCAGATCGGCGGCAGCGGGCCACGCGCACCCGATTGCTCCGCTCGAGTAGGCGACGCTGTGCGGCATGGGGGAGATCATTCGCCGCAGCGAGGCGATCCGACGGGGCGTGACGCCCTCCGAGATTCGACGCTTGGTGCGCATCGGTACATGGACGCGCCTGTCACAAGGGATCTACGTGCCCACTGCCTCCTACGAGAGATCGGACGACCGAACCCGGCATGCCTACCGGGCGCGTGCCGCGTCGGCGAATGCTGTGAAGGAAAGCGCGCTCAGCCACGTCTCGGCAGCGGTCCTGCACGGCCTCGAGACATGGCAGTTGCCGCTCGATGCCGTGCATCTGACACGGAACCGGACCGGCGGGGCGACGACGAGCACCGCACGCGTGCTGCACTCCTCGCGATTCGGTGAAGACGAAGTCGTCGAAATCGGCGGTGTACGGGTACTGAATGTCGCGCGGACGGTCGTCGATCTGGCGCCACCGTGCCGTTCGAGCACGCTGTGATCGTCGGCGACCACGCGCTACGCAACGGTCTGGTGACCGCCGAGGAGTTGTGTGTTGCCCTCGAACGGATGGGGCGCCATCCGGGACGTGCCCGCGCGACCCGCGCGGTCTGCTTCATGAACGATCGCAGCGACAGTGTCGGCGAGTCGCGCAGCCGCGTGCTGATGGTGCGCGAACAGTTGCCGATACCCCGAACGCAGGTCGACGTGTTCGACGCAACCGGCAAGTGGCTCGCGCGAGTGGACTTCCTCCTGCCCGACCACGGCGTGATCGGGGAGTTCGACGGGCGGGTCGAATACCGACGCGACGGGGTCGCGTCGACGGACGCCGAAGACGTGGTGTTCCGGGAGAAGTTGCGCGAGGACGCGCTTCGTCGTGCCGGCTGGGTCGTCGTCCGATGGACGTGGGCAGATCTGCAGACGCCGGGGGAGGTGGTGAGTCGGATCCGCGAGGCGATCGACCTGGCGGCACGGTCGGCTGAGCCGACAGGAGACTGGGTAGTGCGGAAGCTCGCAAGGTAGCAGAAAAGCTCGCAGCCCCAGTGACTGGTCACTGGGGCTGCGAGCTTTGTTTCAATCCTGCTTACTTGCGGCCAGGTGCCTTGGCGCCGGGCTTGAAGCCGAGCGCGCCCGGCTTCGCCTTCGGTGCCTCGACCTCCGGCTTCGCCGGGGCCTTGGGGGCCTCGGGCTCAGCAGGAGCCTCCGCGACCGCCTCCGGCTCAGCAGGAGCCTCGGCGACCGGCTCGGGTTCCGGCGTCGGCTCCGCCTTCGCCGGTGCGGCCGGAGCCGCAGCCTTCTTCGCGCCCGGACCCTTCAGGCCGCTCTTGAGCTGCAATCCGCCCGGCTTCGCCTGCGGGATCACCGACTCCTTCGGTTGCTCCGCAGCAGGCGCCTCGGCCGCGGGAGCCTCGGCAACAGGTGCCTCCTCGGCAGGTGCAGCCGGAGCCGCGGATGCCGCCGGAGCCGCCTTCTTGGCGCCCGGTCCCTTCAGGCCGCTCTTGAGCTGCAGTCCGCCCGGCTTCGCCTTCGGCACCGCGGGTGCCTCGGCAGCGGGAGCGTCCGACGACTCGGCAGGAGCGGCGGGAGCAGCAGGTGCGGCCGGCTTCGCAGCGCCCGGCGCCTTCGCGCCCGGAGCCTTGAGACCGCCCTTCATCTGCAACCCACCCGGCTTCGCCTTCGGCGCTGCCGGTGCCTCGGCCTCAGGAACAGAAGAAGCCTCGGACGACGCGGCCGGTGCGGCCGGAGCCGCAGCCTTCTTCGCGCCCGGACCCTTCAGGCCGCCCTTCATCTGCAGGCCACCCGGCTTCGCCTTCGGAGCTGTCGGCGCCTCGGCTGCCTCGGCAGCAGGAGCCTTCGCGCCCCCAGGAGCCTTCGGTCCGCCCGGAGCCTTCAGGCCGCCCTTCATCTGCAGGCCGCCGGCCTTCGGGACACCGGTGGTCTTCGGAGCAGCCGGTGCTGCCGCTGCCGCCTCGACCTCCTCGACGCGCTCCTTCTCGACCTCTTCCGCGGTCTCCTCGACCTCGACCGGAGTCTTCGGCTGCTGGACGACCTTGATGTTGTCGCTGAGCTTCGCTGCCTCGACACGTGAGATGGACTCGAGCATGAGCTGCGCGACGTCGATGACCTCGACGCCCTCGCCCTTGCCCTCTTCCTGACGCGCGGTCACACCGTCGGTGAGCATGACGCGGCAGAACGGGCAGCCCGTCGCGATCTTGGCGGGATTGGTGGTGAGCGCTTCGTCGACGCGGTCGATGTTGATGCGCTTACCGATCTTCTCCTCCATCCACATGCGGGCACCACCGGCACCACAGCACATGGACCGCTCGCCGTGACGCGGCATCTCGACGAGTTTCGCGCCCGACGCCGCCATCAGCTCACGCGGAGCGTTGTAGACCTTGTTGTGCCGTCCGAGGAAGCACGGGTCGTGGTAGGTGACGTCCTGGCCGACGGCCTTGACCTGGACCAGCTTCTTCGCCCGCACCAGACGGTTGAGCAGCTGCGTGTGGTGCACGACCTCGTAGCTGCCACCCACCTGCGGGTACTCGTTGTTCAGCGCGTTGAAGCAGTGCGCACAGGTCACGACGATCTTGCGCTTGCTCTGCTCGACGCCCTCGAACACACCGTTGAGGACCTCGATGTTCTGCTGTGCCAGCTGCTGGAACAGGAACTCGTTGCCCGCGCGGCGAGCGGAGTCGCCGGTGCAGGTCTCGTCGGCGCCGAGAACCATGAACTTCACGCCGGCGGTCGCGAGGAGCTCGGCGACGGCCTTCGTGGTCTTCTTGGCGCGGTCCTCGTAGGCACCGGCACAGCCGACCCAGAAGAGGTACTCGTAGCCGTCGAAGCTGTCGGCATCCTGCCCGAAGACCGGGATGTCGAACTCCATCTCGTTGATCCAGTTGAGACGGTCCTTGGCGTTCTGGCCCCAGGGGTTCCCCTTGTTCTCGAGGTTCTTGAACAGACCTGCGAGCTCGGACGGGAAGTCCGACTCGATGAGCACCTGGTAGCGACGCATGTCGATGATGTGGTCGACGTGCTCGATGTCCACCGGGCACTGCTCGACGCACGCACCACAGTTGGTGCACGACCACAGGGTCTCGGTGTCGATGACGGGAGCGAGTTCGCCGCCCTCCACCAGTGCCTCGGTCTCGCCGACCAGCTTGCGGCCCGCTTCCTCACGTGCCGATGCCGGGATCTTCGCGAGCTTGGCTTCGTTCGGATTGCCGTCGGCGTCGACCAGGCCGACCTCGTCGCCCCCGATGTCGGTGCGACCACCGGCGAGCAGGTACGGCGCCTTGGCGTAACCGTGGTCGCGCAGCGACGTGATGAGCAGCTTCGGCGACAGCGGCTTGCCGGTGTTCCAGGCAGGGCACTGCGACTGGCAACGACCGCACTCGGTGCAGGTCGTGAAGTCGAGCCAGCCCTTCCACGTGAAGTCCTCGATGCGACCTGCACCGAAGGTGTCCTTGTCCGGATCGGCGTCTTCCATGTCGACGGGCTTGCCGCCGGACATCATCTGGCGTGCGGCGCCGAGGGCGGGACCGCCGTCGTCCTCACGCTTGAAGTAGATGTTGAAGAAGGCCGAGAAGCGGTGCCACGCGACACCCCAGGTGATGTTGCGGCCGACGATGTAGAGCCACACCATGCCCGACATGAGCTTGATGAATGCGAACACCGACACGAGTTCGGGGCTCTCCGGAAGGATCCGGGCGACCTGCATCGTGAAGAAGTCGGTGTAGGCGTTGTGATGGTGGTAGGTGGCGATCTTGCCGGCCTTCACCAGGATCATGCCCAGACCCTCGAGCAGCACGACCGCTTCGACGAAGTAGGCGGCCTTGAAGTTCGAGCCGCTGAAGCGCGACATCCGGCCGGGCTGACGCGGATGGTTGCGCTGGCGGATGTAGATCAGCGTCAGGATGCCGATCACGGTGCCGAGGCCGAGAATCTCGTCGATGAAGTGGTAGACGACAGTGTCGCCGATGAGGGGCCAATGGAAGTTCGGGTCGAACGTCTGGCCGTAGGCCTCGAACCAGACGATCGCGCCGAGCATGAAGCCGACCATCACCAGCCAGTGCGCCCAGCCGACGGTACGGAATTTGACCATCTTCGTGTGCGCGAGGAATTCGACGACCATCTGCTTGAAGCGCGGGAAGAACGGCCGCCAGCGGTCCGGGGCCGGCTGGCCGACCCGGATCGTGTTGACCATCTTCAGCGCGCCGCTGATGAACGCGAACCAACACACGAGGCTCAGCAGCACGCCGATCGTGCCCAACGTAATCGTCAGGGCATTCATACGTGGCCTTTCGTGTCGGGGGCGGCGTCGTGCCGCCTGGTACAAGTCTCCGCATCGTAACGCACGATAAGTTACCCACTAGTAGCTTGGGCTGGGCTGAGTTACCGACGAGTAATAAAATCCGAGATCGGATCGGAGAGGGTGTGCCCGGACACGTTAACGGTCAAACGTGACAGCTCTCCTCGTCAGGATGTCCTAAGTCGACCGAGGAAGATCGCGAAAAAGTCTCGCCTCAGGGTGTCGTGCCACAATCGGGTCACTTTTGGGCGGATAGGGTATAACGCGCGAACTGTGATGTCGGATATGATCTGCCGCGTATGTGGAGTTCTGCTGCGGAGGTCAGTGTCGGGGGCCGTAGAACTCCATGTCGGTCACATAAATGGGGGGCGTCCCGCCGGGCGTGCGCCATGTCACAGAACGGAAACAGATGAAGCTCAAGAAGCTTGCCGCTGTGGCGACGATGACGATCGCCGCCATGGGCATCACCGCCGGAACTTCGTACGCCGCTCCGGCCGCAGCCGACGAAGACGCCATCAACTACGAGGTCCGGCCCGAGGGCGAGTCCGTCGTGACCGTCATCGACGCAGGTTCCTTCCAGGTCTCCGGAGACGGAAAGAGCGTCGAACTGCAGGACGACGAGGGCGGCACCGTCCTCAGCCTGCCGCTCGCGATCCAGCTCGGCGATCTGCAGCTGCCTTTCGAGCGTGAGGTGAGCGAGGACGGCAAGACCCTGACGCTGACCCCGGTCACCGACTTGTCCAAGACTGTCCCGGTTGCTCCCGAGGACAAGGTCGGACCGTCGCTCACCCCGGTGGCGCTGAAGCTCACCGATGTCGCATCGCCCGAAGAAAACCTGAAGTCGCAGCAGAACTTCGTGTCGCAGTTGGGCATGGCCACCGCTATCGGCACTGTCGCGGGCGCGATCATCGGATGTGTTGTCGGCGCCGTCGTAGGTATTCCTGCAACTCCCATCGGCGGACCGATCGGTGGATGCGTGGTAGGAGCCGGTGGTGGCGCCACCATCGGTGCATTCGTTGCCGGCGGCCCGACGGCTGTCATCGCGGGTATTGCGGTGGTGCAGGATCTGCTGGCGGCTCCGGGAACCACGCAGTGGGCCGAAGGTAAGTAAGCAGTAGTACGAAACGGCCCCGTCACCCTGCAGGGTGACGGGGCCGTTTCGTATGCAGATCAACCGGCCAGGAAAAGCCTGATCAGATTCCACAGCACCTGCTGATCCGTGAGCAGCACCGCAATACTGCCCACGATCGATGATCCCAGCACTTCGATCTCCCTCTGTCCCTGCGGTCCACTCGTCCGGTCCGACCGATCGGGCGAGCCTATCCCGATTCGATCTTGGTGCCCGAACGGCGCTCCGAGAAGAGTGCAATCTGCGGAGATGAGACGAGACGAGGCCCGGCCTCCGCGGTGCGGAAGCCGGGCCTCGTCGTCGTGTGGACTCGCGCTACCAGGTGCGGACCTTCAGGCCCGGGTTCTCCGCCAGGACCGTCTTGATCGGCGTGGCGAACAGTTCGGGCGTCTCACCGAGCAGGCCGCTGACGAAGCCGGCGATCTCGCACATGCCGTACTGGCCGACATTGGACGCACTGGAGATGCCGAGGGCGAGCGTGCCGGTGACGAGGGTGCCGCCGCTGTCGCCCTGCAGGGCGCACAGGTTGGTGGAGAAGCCGTTCTCGAGCACGCGGTGGCCGATCTCGACGTTCTGATTGGCGGCCGTCACGACGCCGCAGCTGTAGCCGGTGCGCAGGCCCGACTTGCAGACCGGGGTGCCGACGACGGGATCCGCGACGCCCGTGATGGTCAGCGGAGCGGCGAACGGAACGCGCACACCGTTGTTCTCGAAGCGGGCTGCGGCCTCGGCGGAGGGACGGATCAGCGCGTAGTCGCTGCGGTCGAGCACGGTCTTCTCGAACGAGCCGAGGTGCTGACCGAGGTTGTCGCCGACGAGCTGGTGGACCTGGGCGGCCCATCGCGTACCGGCCTGGGCGCGGTTGGGGTCGCAGTGACCGGCGGTGATGTTCACAGGACGTCCGCTGCCGTCCTCGGCGTTGAAGCCGAGCGAGCAACGGAGCCCTTCGCCGGCACCGAGCGCGGCATAGGCGTCGCCGCCGAAGAGCGCGTCGGGCGCGCCGAGACCACCGGCGATGGGCTGCAGGTCGGTTGCGCCCTCCGGGGTCAGTTCGGCGGGAGCGAACAGCACGCGCACGCCGTCGAGGAAGTCGGGAAGCTCGACGCCGGAGACGTTGTCGGTGCGCACGACGACGTCGTTGTTGACCACGTCGACGGCGATGCCGCGGATGACGTCGGCGACGGCGGGCGGCTGGGTCTCGAGCCAGTCGCCCAGTGCGCCGAGCTGCTCTTCGAGGGCGTCCTCGCTGCGCTGCGTCTCGGCAACGGTGAATCCGGCGTCCTCGGCGGCCGTGCGGGCCTCGTCGAAGCCGTCGCCTTCGGTGAGGCCGACGGTGGGGGTGCCCCGGTCGTCCAGCCACACACCGGCGAAGACGGCGTCGAACTGCTCCCGTGCCTTCTCGGCGAACGCCGCGAGCTCCTGGCTGCGCTGCGCATCGGCGAGGAAGCGCTCGGCATCGATCTTCAGGTCGCGCTGCAACGCCTCGACGAGCTCGGCCGGCAGAGACGATGTCTGCGCGGGTTCGGTCTCGGGTTCGGCTTGCGCGATGGCAACGGCAGGACCGAGGAGCAGCAGTGCGGTCGAGCCGATGACAGCCGTCCGACGTGCGAAGGTGCGTCGCATGGATACCTTTCTCGTTCCTTCGCGGCCTGCGCGCGCGAAGGCGCCGTCCCCCGCGGATCGGCGTCCGTCCGATCCTAAGGGGTGATCGAGGAAGTACATAGGTACTTCTCGGTTACGTATGAGACTCGTGTGACTGTTGTGACGAACGGCCCGGGTGTTCCGGGCGTTACGCTGGGTTCGACGCAGTACGGACTCGCGAGCCGGTCGCGTTCTCGATGTCCTGGATCGGAATACCGAGGCTGGAGGTGCCGCCGTTGGGTGCGAGCACCAGGTTGGCCTCGACGCAGTTCGGCGCGCCCGCGCTGTTCGATCCACTGATCACACCGAGCGCGAGGGTGCCGGTGACGATCGCGCCGCCGCTGTCACCCGCGAGGGTGCACGCCGAGGTCGCGAAGCCGCGGATGGTGCTCGAGAAGCCCGAGTCGTAGGTCAGCTGGGTTTCGATGCGATCGGCGACGACGAGGCCGCACGTGAACGACGACGACTGTCCCGACTTGCAGACGGGCGCGCCGACGACCGGAACGGCCGTGCCGGTGACCGTGAGGGTCGAGCCGTTGCCGCCGCGGACCGCCGGGCGGTCGAGGCCGGCTTCGACGCCTGCCTTGTCGAGGGTGACGATCCCGTAGTCGAGGGTGCTGTCGGTACCCACCGTGGAGTCGGTGAACTTGCCGATGCGGACGCTGTCGTCGATGTTCGCGCGGTTGGGCAGGTAGACGGTCGAACCGCCGTCGGCGCGAGCCACCGCGTCGCAGTGTCCGGCGGTGAGGTTGACGGCGTCGCCGTCGGCGTCGACACCGTTGAAACCGAACGAGCAGATGCCGATGCGTTCGATCGGCGTATCACGGACGTCGCCGTCGGCGGTGATGTAGGTGTCGCCACCCATCGGGGCCGGATCGTTCGGCGGCATGCCCGGCGACAACTGGACCTGCACGTTCGCCACGAGGGACGGAAGGTTCAGCGCGCGCCCGATCGGCGAGTTCACGATGTCGAGGACGATCTGGTTGTTGAGCACATCGATCGACGCGGAGTTGATCTGCGACGACACCTCGCGCGGGAGTCCCGCCACCCAGCGGTTCAGCTCGGCGAGGGCCTGCTCGAGTCCGTCGGCCGAGACCGGCGCGACCGTCGCCCGGTAGCCGTCCTGGGCTGCCTTCTCTGCGGCCTCGGGGTTCGTGACGGCGATGACGGGCTTGCCGTCCTCGCCGAGCCAGGCGCCTGCGAACTCGGAGGGACGCTCGGAGCGGAAGTCGCGGGCGTAGTCACCGAGTTCCTGCGCTCGGGCTGCGCGATCGAGGTATTCCTCGGGCGTCAGACCCAGGTCGCGCTGGATCGCTTCGACGAGCTCGGTGGGAAGCTCGGGAGCAGGCAACTGTTCGGCGGGCGCCGCGCTCGCTGTGGAGCTCAGGGGCACTGCCAGCAGAACCGCGGATGCCGCTGCGACTGCGACGCGGCGGGTGGTGGAACGGACTGCGGCGCGCGACGCCGACGAGAGACGCATGGAAGCCTTTCGTGTGCTCGATGTGCTCGTGAACAGGTGCTTCGAGGAGTCGGCGAGCCGACCCGCGGGACAGCCTACGGGACGGCCCGGCGACCGCCGATAGTGCCGTAGGTCACCACTGGGACTGCGCCCGCTGATTAGTTACGCATCACGGATTCTGACCTTCGGGATTGGTGCCGTCCCCATTTCCGCTGCCGTCTCCGGGAGTGGTGCCACCGTCCCCGGGGCCGGGATCCGGGACGGAAGTGGTCGTGGTCGTAGTCGTGGTCGTCGGTGTACTTCCGCCACTGCTGTCTCCGCCACCACTGTCGCTGCTGCCGCCACCGGACGACTCGTCGGGCTGGCTCCGCCGCGACCAGCCGGTGCTCGACGTGGTCGAGGACGCGCCCGAGGTGCTCGACCGCGACGAGGACGAAGAAGAGGACTGCTCGCTCGTGCCGGTGGTGGGATCGACCCAGGTCTGCTGTACGACCGGCGGGGCGGCCGGGATCATCTCCTCGGCGGTGGCCGACTCGCTCGGCTCCGTAGTAGGGGTCTCCTCGGTGCTGCGGGGAGCCGGAGGCGGGCTCGACTTCGAGGGGGTGGTGGTCGCGGGTGCTGTCGGCGTCTCGGCGACCTGCGTGCCCGCGGTGGCCGTGGGGGAGTCCCGCAGGCCGAACACCAGCGCGCCGACACCGACGAGCAGCGCGATTGCCGCGGCCGCCGCGATCGCGGTGACCTTCGACGAGCGTCCGGAGGGCTTGTCGTCGGGGGAATCGCCGGTAGCCGAGACGGCAGCGACGGTCGCCTTCGACGTGTTCGCGGCGGGTGCTGCGCCGGCAGCGGCGGGCGTCGCACCCGGAGGAGGCGTCGTGGTGATCTTCGCGATCACCGCGGTGATCTCGGGATCGAGTTCGCTGCGGCGGGGTTCGGCGAGCTTGGCGGTGGGCAGGATCTGCGTCGAACCGAGAAGATCCACCGAGCCGGCAGCGGCGGCGAGCGCGGCGCCGCGCACCATCGTCTGGTGCGGCTCGGGAGCGAGAGCGCACCGCACGCCGAGACCGGTCTTCACCGACTGCGCCACGAGCTGCGCGGCGCTCGGGTCGACGGCTTCGTCGACCGTGACCACGATGGCGTCGAGGTTGCTCACGAGCCAGCCGAACGCACCGAGCGCGGACGAGAGCTGCGCCGCGACCGACGGGGCGTTGCCCTCGGCGAAGCGGAACGCCTTGCCCGCCGCGACTCCCGAGCGCACGAGCGTGACGGTCGAGCCCTGCGGGTCGATGTGGTAGACCGCGACGAGTCGTCCGGTCTGGTGCGCGACCTGCGATTCGAACCAGGCCGCGGCGGCCTCGGCGTCGGAGACGAGCGAGACGTGGCGCAATCCGACGTAGTCGAGGGCGTTGCGCAGCACCGCGACCGTCGAATTCGGCCAGTCGGTGGGGTGCGTCGCCACCGCGGTGTACGGGGTGTCGCCGATGACAGTGGCCGCGTCGGCGAGGAGGCATTCCATGGCCGTGGCGACCAGGTCTTCGGCGCGGGAGAGCGAACCGTCGTTGGCGCGGACCCCGCCCGAGTGGCCGAGGCGGTCGACGAAACCGGTGAAGGAGCTGGTGAGCCCGTCGACGACGTCGTGGTCGCCCAGCGTCGCGGTGCCGTCGGAATGCAGGTGGACGGCGGTGAACCGCTCGATCGGTGCGGGGTCCGGCCGTCCCGGCGTCGGTGAGGTGACCGCAACCGACGACACGGTGGTCCCCACCCTCAGGCCTACGCCTACGGACATGCCGGCTTGCCTCCATTCCGGTCGGAGTGTGTGCGACGGGATACATCTGCGCCGTGCCCCATGGCGCGGAGCAGCGACAGGAGCTCCGAGCGGGAACCGGCACCGAGTCGGCGCCGGATACGGGCGACATGATGTTCCACGGTCTTCGCGGAAATGTACAGGTGGTTTCCGACTTCCCGATAGGTGAGGCCCGAAACCACCAGGTCGGCCACCTGCGCTTCGCGTTCGGACAGTGCACCCGGCTTCTCGCGGGCGCGGAGGGGCGCGTCGTCCGGCTCGTTCGGGGGAGTGTCAAGGGCGGCGTCGACCGGTGCTCGACCACCCGGGCCGTCCTGCCTGATCGTCCGCGCGACCTGCAGTAATCCGGTGGCCACGGTGGTGTCGGCGGCGCGCAGCGCGGCTTCGCCCGCGAGCTTCGCGCCGTCCCACGGAAGACCCACGGACGCGAGGGTCTCCGCCGCCTCCCGGATGCGTGTCGCGTCGACCTCGCCGCGCAGCACCCCGAGCCATGCATGACCGGCCCGCGCGAGCACCGCGGCGTACGCGGTGGTCTCCGCGGCCAACGCCAGGGCGCGTGCGTGGGGGACGAGGTCGGACGGCCGGTCCGCGGCGATCGCGGCCTGTACCCCGTACCAGTGCAGCGCCGCGCCCCACAGCGGTGGCTCACCGAGGGTGGTCAGCAGCGCGCGGGCGCCGGCGACGAGATGGGCGACACGCGCGGATTCCCCGAGCCGGACGGCGCCCAGCCACAGCTCACCCAGCGGGAGCAGGCCGAACAGGTCGACGGAGTACTCGGCCACCACCGACTGCGCGGCCTGCCACCGCATCGTCAACGCTCCGAGGTCTGCGTTGCGTCGCGCCAGCCCGACCTGCAGGGCATGGAAGAACAGGAGGTCGCGCTGCCCGGTCACCTCGGAGGCGACGGCCTCGGCGATCGCGGCTGCGGCGGCGAGATCACCGCCGAGCATCTCGGTCCACGCCACCAGTACCCGATTGCGCACGGTGGGCATCTCCGGCCGGCCCAGGATGGCGCGCGCGTGCCCGAGTTCGCCCGAGTGCAGGCAG
>NZ_AJVB01000039.1:0-17878 GCF_000278445.1 Rhodococcus sp. R1101 | reverse complement strand
CGGCGGGGTGGGCGTGTGGACGGCCGCGGAGGTGGCTCAGCGCGCGTTCGGCGACACCGATGCGCTCTCCGTCGGCGACTACCACCTCGCGAAGGTCGTCGGATGGGCGCTGCTCGGCAGGCCTCTCGACGATCCCGGCATGGTCGAATACCTCGAACCTCTACGTCCCCAACGTTATCGGGCTGTGCGACTGATCGTCGAGTCCGGCGGCTACGCGCGAGTACCGAAGCGTGGACCCCGCACGCCGATCACCGACCACCGGCGGCGATGACGGGGTCTCGCTCCGCCGGGTCGGTACTCGTAGACTCGACCCCATGTCCGCCACCCACGACGCGGCCGGCCCCGATCGGCTCGGACACCTTCCGAGCTATCTGATGACCCAGGCGGCACGACACGTACATCGCGTCGTGTTCGACCGCCTCGACTCCGCCGATGCCCGAGGTCACCATTACCGGATCCTGGCCGCCCTCGAGGAATACGGCCCGTCCAGCCAGGTCGACCTCGCCCGGCGGTGCGGGCTCGATCGCAGCGATGTCGCGGCCACCGTCGACGCCCTGGTGGACCGCCGGTTCGTCGAACGCGCCTCCGACCCCGCCGATCGGCGGCGCAACATCATCACCCTCCCCCGTCGCGGACGGAGACGGTTGTTCGATCTCGACCGGATGCTCACCGAGGCGCAGGACGAGGCGTTCGCTCCCCTCGACGCGGACGAACGCGCGCTGCTCCTCTCGATGCTGTCCAGGCTTGTCGAGTATCACACCCGATCGGCGTCGATTCCCGCGCAGCAGCGGTCGTAGGCTCGACACGGTGCCGCCGGCGGAGATCCCGCCGCGAGCACGACCTACGAAAGGACCACGCGTGCAGGCCAAACCTTGCCGAGAATCCCGAGTCGTCAAGACCAGCAGGGTATTTCCCAACGATGTCAACGACCACAACACGTTGTTCGGCGGGAAGCTGATGAGCGACATCGACATGACGGCGTCGATCTCCGCGACACGTCACAGTCGTGCCTCGGTCGTGACGGCGTCGACCGACTCGGTGGCCTTCCTCGAACCCGTTCGCCCGTCGGACTCGGTGTGCCTCGAGTCGTTCGTGACCTGGACCGGACGCAGCTCGATGGAGGTCTTCGTCAAGGTCACCGCAGAGGATCTGCGCAGCGGTGAACGACGCATCGCCGCGACCGCCTTCCTCACCTTCGTCGCCGTCGACGACGGCGGACGAACCATGCAGGTCCCGCCGGTGCTGCCCGAGTCCGACGAGGAACGCAAGCTCAACGCGTCCGGTGACGAGCGAGCGGAGCACCGTCGCATGCACCGCGCGCAGAGCCAGGAGATGGCGAAGTACCTCACCACCAGCCGCCCGTGGTGAGTCAGGGCCCGTCCCGCTCTACAGCGCCCGCGCGATGATCTGCTTCATGACCTCGTTCGCCCCGGCGTAGATCCGCTGGACCCGGGCGTCCTCGTACATCCGCGCGATGAGGTATTCGCGCATGTAGCCGTAGCCGCCGTGCAGCTGCACGCACCGGTCGATGACCTCGCACTGCTTGTCGGTCAGCCAGTACTTGACCATCGCGGCATCCGACGGGTCGAGTTCACCCTTCAGGTGCTGTTCGATGCAGTGGTCGAGGAAGATGCGGCAGGTACGGGCGACGGTCCGGCACTCGGCGAGTTCGAAGGCCGTGTTCTGGAACTCGAACAGGCTGTGCCCGAAGGCCTGTCGCGCCTTGGTGTAGCGGACGGTCTCCTCGACGGCCCGGTCCATCGCACCGGCGGCCTGCGCACCGATGATCAGGCGCTCCTGCACGAGCTGCGCCATGAGCTGACCGAAGCCGAGACCTTCGGATTCGCCGAGCAGATTCGTCACGGGCACTCGCACGTCGACGAACGACAGTTCGGAGGTGTCGGCGGCGTGCTGACCGACCTTGTCGAGGACGCGTCCCACCGAGAAGCCCGGGGTGTCACGGAGATCCACGATGAGCAGCGACACGCCCTTGGCGCCGGCCTTGGGGTCGGTCTTGACGGCGAGGACGATGACGTCGGCCGAGGAACCGTTGGTGATGAAGGTCTTCGAGCCGTTGACGACGTAGTGGTCGCCGTCGCGCACCGCGGTGGTCTTGATGGCCTTGAGGTCCGATCCTGCGCCGGGTTCGGTCATGCCGATGGCGCCGAGGATCTCGCCGGTGGCCATGCCCGGCAGCCACGCCTTCTTCTGCTCCTCGTTGCCGTATTCGAGGATGTAGTGCGCCACGATGCCACTGTGCACGGAGTTGCCGAACGCGAGGTCGCCGGAGTAACCCTGCGCATCGAACACCGCGAGGTCGTGCGCGAAGGTGCCGCCGCCACCGCCGTATTCCTCGGGGATCGAGCAGCACAGCAGACCGAGTTTGCCGGCTTCGAGCCACACCTCACGATCGATACGGCGCTGCGAGTCCCACTTCTCGGCCTTACCCATGACCTCGCGATCGAAGAACTCGCGCGCGAGTTCGTAGACGGCAGAGACCTCGTCGTCGTACCAGGAGGCGACGTGCTTCTTCGGCATCGAACTCGGCTTCCTTTTCGCAGTGGTCGGTTCGGAGAGTGGTCAGGATCCGCGCAGTTCGCGCTTGAGGAGCTTGCCGCTCTGATTACGCGGCAGGACGTCGGCGAAGCGAACGGCCTTGGGCACCTTGAACGGTGCGAGGCGCTGCTTGACATGGTCGATCAAGGTGACCTCGTCGAGTTCGTGACCGTCCTTGAGGACGACCACCGCGGTCACCGCTTCGATCCACTTCTCGTCCGGAGTACCGATCACCGCGGCCTCGGCGACGGCCGGGTGTGTGTAGATCGCGTCCTCGACCTCACGCGAGGCCACGAGGATGCCACCGGTGTTGATGACGTCCTTGATGCGGTCGACGACGGTGATGAAGCCTTCGGCATCGCGGGTGACGAGGTCGCCGGAGTGGAACCAGCCGTCGCGGAAGGCCTCCTCGGTCGCGGCGGGGTTCTCCCAATAGCCCAGGCACAGTTGCGGTGAGCGGTAGAGGATCTCGCCTGGTTCGCCGTCGGGGACGTCGTTGCCGTCGGCGTCGACGACGCGGGCCTCGACGAACAGCACGGCCCGGCCGCACGAGGCGGGACGCGCGTCGTGCTCCTCGGGACGGAGAACGGTGGCGAGCGGGCCGATCTCGGATTGGCCGAAGCAGTTGTAGAAGCCGAGCTCCGGGTAGCGTCCGCGCAGTCGCTCGAGGACGGTGACCGGCATGATCGACGCCCCGTACTGCGCCTTGCGCAGCGACGACAGGTCACGCTCGTCGAGGTCGGGGTGGTTGGTCAGCGGCACCCACACGGTCGGGGCGAGGAACAGCGATCCGATGCGCTCCTCCTCCACCAGCCGGAGGATCTCGGCGACGTCGGGTGCGGGCAGCAGCCGCACGGTCGCGCCCACCGCGAAATACGGGATGAGGAAGACGTGCATCGCGGCGGAGTGGTAGAGGGGCATGCACACGAGCGGGTCGTCGCCGGCCGACAGGTCGAGCGCCTCGATCGACGACATGTACTCGAAGGTGAGCGCCCGGTGGGTCATCATGGCGCCCTTGGGCTTCGACGTGGTGCCCGAGGTGTAGAGGAGCTGGACGAGGTCGGTGTCGGCCACCGCGACGTCGAGCGTCGGCACGTCGCCCGCCTGGGCCACCGCCACCAGGGAGTCGTCGGCGTCGCGGAGCGGGACGACGGTCTCGGCCGGCACGTCGGCCAGGACGGCGTCGAGGTTCTCCCGCAGCACCGGGTCGACGAGCACGGCCTTCGCGCCCGACTGGCCGAGCAGGTACGACAGTTCCTCGCCGCGCAGCGCGTAGTTGACCGGCACGTGTACCAGGCCGGCGCGGGCAGCGGCGAGATATCCGATCGCGTAGCCGTCGGAGTTGGTGCCGTAGGCGGCCACACGGTCGCCCTTGACCAGACCCAACGAGAGCAGGTGCGCAGCGGCGCGGGTGACGGCGTTGTCGAGTTCCCGGTAGGTGAACTGCCGGTCGCCGAAGCGGAGTGCGACGCGGGCGGGATAACGCGCGGCAGTGCGGTGGAGGATGCCGTCGACGGTGCTCTGACGCGGATCGGGGGTCATGCAGCGAACTTTATAGGACGTCCAACCATCTCGTCCAGACTTGATGATCGCTCGAAATCAGCGACCCTTCCAGACCGGCGCGCGCTTCTCGAGGAAGGCCGTCATCCCCTCCTGCGCGTCGTCGATCATCGCGTTCGACGCCATCGTCTCCGCCATCGCGGCGTAGGCCGTCTCCTGCGGCAGATCGATCTGACGGTAGAACGCCTCCTTGCCGATCCGCATCGTGGCGGGGGACGAACCTGCGATCTTCAGGGCGAGCTCGGTGGTCGCGGTTTCCAGCGCCTCCGATTCGACGACGTAGTTCACCAGACCCCAGTCGGCGGCGGCCTGCGCGTCGATCGTGTCGCCGGTCAGCAACATCTGCAGCGCCCGCTTGCGTCCGATCGCGCGGCTGACCGCGACCATCGGCGTGGAGCAGAACAGCCCGATCCGCACACCGGGGGTGCCGAAGCGGGCGTCGGTGGCGGCGACGGCGAGATCGCACGCGGCGACGAGCTGGCATCCCGCCGCGAGCGCCGTGCCCTGCACCGATGCGATCACCGGCTGAGGGATCGACTGCACCGTCCGCATCATCTCGTTGCACGTCTCGAAGATCGCGCGCTCCTCGTCGAGCGTGCGTCCGATCATCTGCCGCAGGTCGTGCCCGGCCGAGAACACCGGTCCCTCCGCACGGACCACGATCACCTTCGTGTCGGCCGCAAGCGCCGTCAGACCGGCGATGACCTCGCGCATCGTCTCCACCGACAGCGGGTTGCGCTGCTCCGGGCGGTCGAGGGTGAGCACCCCGATACCGCTGGCCTCGTCGACAGCGATGAGCACGGGCGGGGGCAGGGTGTCGACGGCGTCGGGGCCGTCCGCAGAGCGATCCGTCACGTTCCCCTTCCTACACCACCGGCGGGTTACCGGCGCGGCATCGACGAGACGAGATCCTCGACGCGGGCGGGCGCCCGGCCGAGCAGCGCCGCCGTCACCACGCTCCCCGCGACGAAGCCGTGATCGTCGTAGAAGTCGAACATCGCGGCCAGGCGTTCGCGGGCGTCTTCGGACAGATCGCGGCCGTGACGCTCCATCCACGTCGGGACGGACACCTGCTCGATCTCCACCGATCGCCCGGCGAGCGCGCACAGCTGTCGCACGCTCACCGCGTCCGGTCCCCCGAGCTCGTAGGTGGCGCCGTGATGGACGTCCGCACCCTCGATCAGGACTCGGGCCGCCACCGCGGCGACGTCCGCCAGCGCGACGAACGAGAACGGCGCGTCGGGGTCGTAGGGGACGTCGAGTGCGTCGACCGATCCGTCGAGCACCGATGCGAAATTCTCCGTGTACGCGCAGGGTTGCAGAACGGTCCACCGCACCCCGGAGGCGTGCAGGATGTCCTCGCACCGGGCCTTGTCGAGGTGGTGCGGCATCGCCGGCGTGTACGGCCAGACGACGGAGTGGTAGACGACGTGATCGACACCGGCCCCGGCCGCTGCCCTCAGGAACCGCTCGAACAGTGCCGGTTCGTCGGGATGCACGTTCGGGGCGATGAAATAGGCGCCGCAGCAACCCGACAGCGCGTCGTCGAGTCCGGCGCCCGTCTCGAGGTCGACAGCACGATCCCCCGCCCGCCGAGCGGTGTGCACCACTCGGCGGACGGGGGTCGCGTCTGCTGTCTCCAGCGCCGAGACGACAGCCGTTCCGGTCTTCCCCGCGGCACCGATCACAGCGAGATCGGTGCCGCGGGAGATGTCGGCCGTCGTCGGCATCAGTTGCCGACGAAGTCGTACTCGGCGAACTCGGCGCCACCCGACAGGCGGGCGTAACCGGGACCGCGGTCGAAGAAGGGCTCCTCCTCGCCGCGCTCGGCGCGCAGCTGCGCACGCAGCGCCTCGGTGGCCTCCACATCGGCGACAGGTTCGTCGGCCGAGGTGTCCTTCAGGACCACACCGTAGTCGTCGCGGGCACCCTCGACGGACACCTTGCGCCACAACACGTCCCGGATCACTTCGTCGATCGGGCGATCGAGCGGGTCGCCCCAGCCACCGCCGCCGGTGGTGCGGATGCGCACGACCTCGCCGGCCTTGATCGGCTCGGCGTCCGTGAGGGCGTCGAACTCGCGCTCGTTCGGGCCGCCGGGATCGAGGGTGACGGAGAACGGCTTGCCGGCCTTACCGCCCTTGACACCCCAGCACGCGAGGATCGAACGGTCGGCGATGGACATGAAGTTCGCGTCCTTGAGCATCCGGATGTGCTTCTCGTAGCCGAGACCGCCGCGGTAGCGACCGGCTCCACCGGAATCGATTGCCAGACCGAGCTTCTCGACGATGAACGGGAAGCGGCTCTCGGTGAACTCCGTGGGCAGGTTCCGCGAGTCGGGCACCACGTGGATGGTGTCCTCGCCGTCGGCGTAGTGCCGGCCGCCGGAGCCGCCGCCGAGCACCTCACGCATGAGATACGAGTGGCCGTCGAAGTCCTCGCCGTACACACCGGTGTAGCGGATGGTCTCCTGGTCGGCGGGCATGTTGCCGTCGACCGCCTTGGCGACCACACCGGAGAGCACACCGAGCAGACGCAGGATCACGAACGTCCGAGCGTTGGTGGGGGCGGGGAAGATCGGCGTGATCAGGGTGCCCGGCTCCGGGAACTTCATCTCGATCAGCGGCACGACACCTTCGTTGACGTCCAGTTCCGCCATGCGGTCGGGGGTGTCGGCCAGGTTACGCAGGATCGGCGCCAGCCACTTGATGAGGAAGTTGCCGTCGGCGTAGTCACCGCAGTGGTTGATCGGGCCCTTCGCCTGCGGCCCGGTGCCGTTGAAGTCCAGGATCAGGCGCTCGCCGCCCTCGTCCTCCGGGGAGGTCTTGGTGAGCGTGATGCGCTGCACGTGCAGCATCGGCTCGTCCACACCGTCGTGCTCGGCGTAGTCCTCCCAGGTGTACGTGCCCACCGGGATCTTGCTGAGGATCTCGCGGCGGTACGTCTCGGTGGTCGCATCGAGGATCGCGTCGAAGCAGGCCTCGACGGTCTCGACACCGTAGCGTTCGAACAGCTCCGACAGCCGGCGCGCACCCATGAGGCACGCCGAGCACTCGGCGTCGAGGTCGGCGGCGAGCGAATCGGGCATGCGGGAGTTGCGGGTCATGATCCGCAGTGCCGCCTCGTTGGGAACGCCCTGGTCCCACAGCTTGATCGGCGGGACCATCAGTCCCTCCTCGTACACGGTGGTCGCACCCGAGGGCATGGAGCCCGGGCAGCAACCGCCGATGTCGTCGTGGTGGCCGAAGGCCTGCACGAACGCGACCACCGAGGGCTCGGTGTCGCCGGGGCGGGTCGCGAAGACCGGGACGGTGACACACAGGTCGGGCAGGTGCCCGATGCCGCCTTCGGAGAGGTAGACGTCGTTGTGGAAGAAGACGTCGCCGGGCTTCATCGTCTCGAGCGGGAAGTCCCGCGCCACCGGATGCACGAGCGCCGAGTACGAACGACCGGTGAGCTTACGCAGGTTGCGGTCGTGGATGCCGGCACGGAAGTCGTGGGCATCGCGGATCATCGGCGAGCGCGAGGTCCGGGAGATGGAGGTCTCCACCTCCATCTCGACACTGGCGAGATAGCCGGCGACGATCTCGACCAGCACCGGATCGGGAGCGCTACCCGAAGCGTCGGTCAGCCGGAAGGGCTTGCGGGTCGTGGCCGCGGCGGGTTCGAGAGTCGCAGTCATCGGGTGGCTCCGTTCGAGTCGGACGTCTTGCTGAGGCGGATGTTGCCGAAAGTGTCGATGCGAGCGCGGAATCCGGGATGAACCGGGATGGTCGAGCTGAATTCCTCGATCACGGCGGGACCTTCGAGTTCGTCGCCGGCGCCGAGGCGGGCGCGGTCGTACACGCGGGTGGTGACCCACTCGTCGAAGTACGCCTGACGGGTGCCGGTGAGGGCGTCGTCCGCCCCCGTCGCCCGGGGCGATCTCGGCGAGTTCCGGTCGCTTGATGGGGCCGATACCGCTGACGCGGAGGTTGACCCATTCCACGTGCTGGTGGGGATCGTTGCGGAAGTCGTAACCGTAGAGCTCACGGTGGGCCTGGTGGAAGCGTTCGGCCGCCTCGTCCATCAGTTCCTGGGTGATGGGGCCGTCGCCGACCGGCACGCGCACCTCGAAGGCCTGGCCGAAATAGCGCAGGTCCGCCGAGCGGGCGTACTGCCGCTGGTCGGGCCCGAATCCCTCGTCTTCCAGAGCGCGTTCGGCCTCGGCCGCGAGGGCGTCGAGCCCGGCCTGCAGTTCGTCGATCTTCAACCGGTCGTGACGGCTGACATGCGTCTGCACATAGTCGTTGCGGACATCGACGGTGAGCAGACCGAAGGCGGAGACGTTGCCGGGCTCGAGCGGCACGAGGACGTCCTTGAGACCGAGGATGTCGATGAGGCGACAGGCCAGCAGCGACCCGGAACCGCCGAAGGTCACCAGGGTGAAGTCGCGGACGTCGAGACCACGCTTGACGGTGATCTGACGCAGCGCGTTGGCCTGGTTCCAGGCCGACACTTCGAGAATGCCCGTGGCGCACGCCTCGAATTCGAGGCCGAGACGGTGCGCGAGCTCCTCGACGCCCTTGCGGGCGAGTTCGGTGTCGAGCGGGATCTCACCGCCGAGCAGGTGGGGAGGGATGCGACCGAGCAGGACGTGGGCGTCGGTGATGGTCGGTTCGTTACCGCCCTTGGCGTAGCACAGGGGTCCGGGATCGGCGCCCGCCGACTGCGGGCCGACGCGCAGGGTGCCCTCGGGGGTCATCCACGCGATGGAGCCACCGCCGGCACCGACGGTCACCACGTCGATCATGGGGATCTTGGACGGGTAGACACCCACGCGACCTTCCGTGGTGAGTGCCGGCTCGCCGCCGACGACCACGGTGACGTCCGTGGAGGTGCCGCCACCGTCGCAGGTCAGCACCTGGTCGACACCGGCGACGCCGGCAATCAGGGCCGCACCCAGGGCACCGGCTGCAGGGCCGGAGAGCACGGTCGTGATCGGCTGGTGCACGACCTCCTTCGCCGACAGCACGCCACCGTTGGACTTCATCACGTAGAACGGGATGTCGCGCTGTTCGCCCTCGGCGGAGGAGAACTCGCGGAGCCGGCTCGCGATGTTGTTGACGTAGTTGCGAATGTTGGGCTTGACCGCGGCGTCGACGAGGGTCGTGATGGACCGCTCGTACTCGCGGTACTCGCGCAGCACCTCGCTGGAGATGCTCACCGTCGCCTCCGGGTACTCCTCCATGAGGATGTCGCGGACGCGGCGCTCGTGCTCGGGGTTGGCGTAGGAATGCATCAGGCACACGCCGACGGTGCGGATGTCGCGGTCCTTGAAGAAGCGGGCGGCGGCGCGGACGTCATCCTCGTTCAGGGGACGGATTTCGCTGCCCTCGTAGGCGAGACGGCCGCGGACGGTACGGACGCGGTCGGCCGGCACGATGCGGTCGGGCTTGACCCAGAAGTACGAGTTGCCGTAGCCGTCGGGTACCGACTGGCGGGCGATCTCGAGGACGTGTTCGTAACCTTCGGTGGTGATGAAACCGAGGGTGCCGACCTTGCCCTCGAGCAATTTGTTCGTGGCGACGGTGGTGCCGTGGCTGACAGCCTCGATCGCGTCACCGGTCTCACCGAGCTGCGCGAGGACCTTCTCGATGCCGGCGAGGAAACCGACGGCCGGATCCTGCGGTGTCGACGGGGTCTTCGTGGTGACGATGGCGCCGGACTCGTCGTCCACCGCGACCACGTCCGTGAATGTTCCGCCGGTATCGATACCGACCCGAATCTTCCTGGATCCCATGTTTCCTCCTGGGTTCGTCTCGCCGGTGTCCCACCTGACGTCTGATGACATTCCACTCGCTCGGTGGCGGTGTTTCTTTGTCACATCTCGCCGAACTCGTCGCCTGGAGTTCGGGGTTCGTGCACCTGCCACCCACAGACGACGGCACCCCCGGGCCGTGATGGCCCGGGGGTGCCGTAGGGATCCGACGACAAGGTCAGCGTCGGGCGAGGATCGCTCCCAGTGCGACGCCCGCGAGGGCGATACCGGCGCCCACCCCTGCGGACAGCAGCACGATCGCTGCCGAAGGTGTTCCGGCCGGTACCGGTGCAGCTGCCGCAGCGGCCACGGGCAACGCAGTGGTCTTCACACCCGCACCCTCGGCGACCTCGGCCACCTCGGCTCCGTTCACGCCCGCGACAACTTCGGCTTCGGCCGCACTCGGCGCCGCCGGCAGACCGTCGGCGATCACACCGTCGATGCCGTTGAAGAACACACCGGCCATCTTCTTGGCGACACCGGTGATCATTCGTTGTCCGACGCCACCGACCATGCCGCCGACGACCGCGTCCGCGTCGTAGGTGAGCACGGTGCCGCCGTCACGTTCTTCGAGACGCACCGTCACATCGGCCTTGACCGTTCCCGGAGCACCGGATCCCGATGCCGTCATGACGAACGATTCGGGACGATTCTGCTGCGACAGAACCACTTCCCCGTCGTAGGTGCCCTTGATGGAGGCCACTCCGGCGGTGATGGACAGCTTGTAGTGGTTGTCGTTGATCTGCTCGAGCGACTGCACGCCCGGGATCGTCGCCGCGAGAACACGGCCGTCCTGCAGGCTGTCGTACACCACGTCGGGGGGTGCCTGCAGTTGCGCGGTACCGGCGATTCTCATTCGTTCTCCTTGTTTCGGGATGCCGCGTGGGTCAGACGCAGCTCGAACAACTCCGAGGGGGAAATCGGCATGCTGGTGATCGGGATGCCCTCCGCGTCCTCGACGGCCGCAGCGATCACCGCCGAGGTCGGGATGACACCGGCCTCGCCGGCGCCCTTCATCCCGAGGGGATTGAGTGCGGACGGGGTGACGGTGTGGTCCATCTCGAGCGAGTCGGGCATCTCCGTCACGAAGGGCATGAGGAAGTCCATGTACGACGCGTTGAGCATCTGCCCGTGCTCGTCGTAGACGATCTTCTCGTAGAGCGCGCCGCCGATGCCCTGCGCGACCGCGCCCTGCACCTGGCCTTCGACGATGCGCGGGTTGATGACGTTGCCGCAGTCGTGCACCACCGCGTACCGGAGCACCCGGATCTCGGCGGTGACGGGATCGGTCTCGACGATCGCCGCGTGGATGCCCGACGCGAACGTCGACGTGGGCGGCGAATAGTAGCCGGTCGCTTCCAGGCCGGGCTGCTCACCCTCGAGGACGGGCGGCACCGACATGTCGGTTTCGGCGTTCGCGAATCCCGTTGCGCGACGGGAGGCATCGTCGAAGGCGTAGCGGAGCGGGTTCGACAGCACGGCCACGACGCCGAGCGGGATCGAGGTGCCCTCCGCGCCGGGTTCGGTGCCCACCACGCACACGTGCCCCCCGCGTAGTTCGAGGTCGGCGACGTCGGCGCGGAGGTGGTCCGCGGCGATCTTCTTCGCCTTCTCCGCCACCATCTGCGCGGCGACGTGGAAGGCGGAGCCGGACATCACGGCACCGCGCGAGGCGAACGTGCCGACCGCGTACCCGAATCGGCGGGTGTCGCCGGTGACGATCTCGACATCGGCGACCGGCACACCGAGATCATCGGCGACGATCTGCGCGAAGGAGGTCTGGTGTCCCTGGCCCTGGGTCGTCAGACCCGTGGCGGCCTTGACCTTGCCCGAGGTCTCGATGAGCACGTGTGCGCCCTCGTAGGGGCCGGGTCCCGTGCCCTCGACGTATGCTCCCACACCGATACCGACGCGGCGGCCCTCGGCGCGGGCACGTTCCTTGTACTCCGCGAACTCGTCCCAGCCGATGAGCTTCTTGAGCTTGTCGGCGCCGGCCTGGTAGTCGCCGGTGTCGTAGATGAGGGGACGGCCGTCCTGGAAGATCAGGTGGAAGTCGTAGGGCATCTCCTCGGGGCGGATGAAGTTGGTCTCGCGGACCTCGATGGCGTCCTTGCCGAGATACTTCGCGATGGCGTCCATCGCCCGTTCCATCGCGAACACCGCCTGGGGCCGCCCCGCCCCGCGGTAGGGCGTGACGATGACCGTGTTGGTGTACAGCGAATAGGCGTCCACCCGGAAGGCGCGCGGTTTGTAGGGACCGAGCACCTGAGTGGACGTGTTGAGCAGCACGATGATTCCGTACGGCAGGTACGCGCCGTTGTCGTGCCAGATCGAGAAGTCGAAGGCCAGCAACCGGCCGTCGTCGTCGAACCCGACGGTGACCTCGTGGACCTGCCCGCGCTCGTGGGCGCTCGAGATGAAATGTTCGCGCCGGTCCTCGACCCACTTGACCTCGCTGGAGATCCCGGCCCGACCCAGCTTGCGGGCGGCCCAGGTGACCATGACCTCCTCGGGCCACGGGTGGACGATCTTCACACCGAAACCGCCACCGACGTCGGGGGCGATGCAGTGGACCTTGTTGTGCGCCATGCCCAGCCGCGCTGCGATCGCGGCGCGGGCGGACGTCGAGGTCTGGGTGGACGTCCAGAAGGTCAGTACCTTCTCGTCGTCGTCCCAGCGGGCGTAGACGCCCTTGCCCTCCATCGGCATCGACGCCGAACGTTCGATCTCGAGGTCGAGGGTCAACGTGTGCGGTGCCGCGGCGAGTTCCGCCTCGATGTCGCCGAACCCGTGCTGGAGGTGCGCCGCGACGTTGTCGGGCACATCCGGATGGACGACGTGCTCGGCGTTGCGTGCGGTGTCGACACCGACCACGGCCGGAAGTGCTTCGTAGGTGATGTCGATCAGCGCGCAGGCGTCCTCGGCGATGTACCGGTTGTCGGCCACGACCATCACGATCGCCTCGCCGACGTGGTTCACCTCGTCCTTGGCGAGCGGATATCCGTTGCGCGGAGCGGTGATCGCGGGATGCGGGATCAGCAGCGGGAGGTTCTCGGCCATCTCGGGCGAGTCGGCCTCGAGATCGTCGTAGGTGTAGATGGCGTGCACACCCGGCAGTTCCAGCGCCGCATCGACGGCGATGTCGAGGATGCGGGCGTGCGCGTGCGGCGACCGAACGAAGGCCGCGGCGAGAGCGCCGTGCCCGAGATCGTCGAGATAGCGGCCGTTACCGCTGACGAGGCGGTTGTCCTCGACGCGGGGGATGGGCCTGCCGAACGACTTGCCCGACTCGGTGGCACCGCCGATGTCGGCGGGGGCGAGGTCGGTTGCCGTGCCCGTCGAGACCGAGGTGGAGACGGGCGAATCGGAGATGCTGGTCATGCTCGTCCTGCCTTTCCTCCGACCGGAGCGGTGGCGCCGCGAACCTTGGCGTCGAGGGAGGCGCGTGCCGCCTCGTTGTCGGGGCCGAGCGGTGAGCCTCCGGACCGTTCGCGCTTGATCTCGGCGGCGCGCAGCACGGCCGCCCGGATGTTCTGGTAGCCCGTGCACCGGCAGAGGTTGCCGGCGATCGCATCGGTCGCCTCCTCGTGGGTGGGCGACGGGTTCTCCTCGAGGAAGGCGGCAATAGTGGTGACGAAACCCGGTGTGCAGAAACCGCATTGCAGACCGTGGCAGTCGACGAACGCCTCCTGCACGGGGTGCAGGGTGCCGTCCGGTTCGACGAGCCCTTCGACCGTCGTCACCGAGCGGCCTTCGAGGCTCGCGGCGAGCACGAGGCACGACCGCACCGGCTTGCCGTCGAGCAGCACCGTGCACGCGCCGCACACACCGTGCTCGCATCCCACGTGGGTGCCGGTCCGACGGAGGTGATGACGGATCGCGTCCGATGCCAGCGTGCGCGAGGGCAGCACCACCGTCTGCGTCACACCGTTGAGGGTGAAGGTCACGGCGACGTGGTGCTCGCCGGTCTCCGCCTGCAGCTCGTCGACCTGTTCGGCGACGGTCCGCCGCGAGGCGTCGCGACCACCCTTGTGGATCGAGTTCGTCATCGACTTCCTCCCGTGTGCATCGGTACCCGTGTGTCGTCGCGGATCGCGTCCTGCGCGGCGGCGAACCCGACACGGCCGGTCAGTGCGGCCACCAGCTGCGACCGGTAGCGGTCGGTGGCGTGGATGTCCGCCTCCGTCTCGACGGTCTCGCGTGCCTTCTCCGCGACCTGCTGCCAGAGCGGGTCGCGCTCGTCGTGCGCCGAGGCCCCGCGCAGGATGTCGGTGTAGTCGACGACCTGCCCGAGCTCTCCCGCGGAGACGTAGGTCATCCGGGCGGATGTCACCGACCCGTCCTCGACCTCCACCTGCGCGACCACGCCGACGAGGGCGTAGTCGCCGTGGCGTCGTGCGATCTCGTCGATCGCGGTGCCGGTGCCCGGCCGCGCTGCCGGCACCGTCACGCTGGTCGCGATCTCGTCGGACTCGAGGGTCGATTCGAGCGGCCCGGCGAAGAGTTCGGCGGCGGGGATCAGCCGGACTCCCCGCACGGAGCGGACGGTGAGCGTGCCACCGAGCAGCGACAGCACCGCGGGCATCTCCGCGGACGGATCGGCGTGGACGATCGATCCGACGGTCGTTCCGCGGTTCCGGATGGTCGGGTGCGCCACCAGCCGGAGCGCGCGGCCCAGCAAGGGCTGGACCTGGGCGACCGTCGGGTCGGATTCGAGTGCTGCGTGGGTGGTGAGCGCGTCGAAGGTGACGCCGAGTTCCGGCGAGGCGGAGATCGCGTCGAGCCGCGGGACCGCGCCGATGTCGACGAGGTGAGCCGGTGCCGCCAGCCGCATCGACAGCAGCGGAATCAGCGACTGTCCGCCGGCGAGCACTTTGCCCTCGTGCGCGACCCCCGCGAGGATCTCGCAGGCTTCATCGATCGACCGCGGTCGGTGATAAGTGAGTGGCGACGGTTTCATTCGACAGATCCTGCCCGCATAGTGTGATCGACGTTTCGTGAAGAAGTGACAAAGCTCACCGCTCGACAATGTCAGATGTAATAGAGGTCACGCGAATTCCTTGACTCTCCCGGAGCCGCCCTCCCCGTCCGGGTCGGGCCCTGTCCGTACCGGTTCTCCCTGCTCGGCGGGGGTGTCGGGAGGCTCGGGCGCGACATCCTGGGGAGCGATGACCCGGCACAGGTGATAGAGACCGATGACGACGATGGTGCCCAGCGCGATACCGCTCAGCGAGAAGGTGTCGGTGAACTGGAGGCTGGTGTCGCCGATCGCGATGATCAGTCCGGCCGCGACGGGCATGAGGTTACGGGGGTCGCCGAAGTCGACGCCGTTCTCCTTCCAGATCTTGGCGCCGAGCAGACCGATGATGCCGTAGAGGACCACGGTGATGCCGCCGAGCACGCCACCCGGGGTCGCGGAGATGACCGCGCCGAACTTCGGCGAGAAGCCGAGGAGCATGGCGATGACGCCGGCCGCGGCGTAGGCGGCCGTCGAGTACACGCGGGTGGCGGCCATGACGCCGATGTTCTCCGCGTAGGTCGTCGTCGGCGAGCCGCCGACGCTCGTGGCGAGTGCGGTGGCGAGACCGTCACCGGCCAGGGCGCGTCCCATCATCGGGTCGAGGTCGGTCTTGGTGATCTCGGCTACGGCCTTGACGTGTCCGGCGTTCTCGGCGATCAGGGCGATGACACCGGGGAGGACGAGCACGATGAAGGTGAGGCTGAACGACGGGGCGTGGATGCCGACGACACCGGCTGCCTCGTCCGTGAACGGGGGCAGACCGAACCAGGGCGCGGACGCAACGCCTTCCCAGTTCACGCGGAAGTGTTCGGTGACGGCATCGGCACCGGCGTCGTAGGAGGTGATCGGTCCGCTGATCCGGTCGAGGATCCACGACAGTGCGTAGCCGAACAGCAGCGCCAGGAAGATGGCGATGCGGCCGAGGAATCCGCGCAGCACGACACTGCCCACGATCAGCGCGACCATGACGGTCAGGGCCACCCACTGGTCCTGCGGCCAGTAGGTACCGGCTACGACCGGCGCCAGGTTGAAGCCGATGAGCATGACCACCGCGCCGGTGACCACCGGCGGCAGGATCCTGAACACCAGCGAGCCGCCGAGGAAATGGATCACCACACCGACCGCGGCGAGCACGAGCCCCGAGACCATGATCGCGCCGGTGACCTCCGAGGGGGACCCACCCTGGGCGTAGATCGCGGCGATACCACCCACGAAGGCGGCAGAGGTACCGAGATAGCTGGGGATCCGGCCCTTGACGACAGCGAGGAAGAACAGGGTGCAGAAGCCCGAAAGCATGACTGCGAGTTGCGGGTTGAGTCCCATGATGATGGGGAAGACGAAGGTGGCGCCGAACATCGACACCACGTGCTGGCCGCCCAGGCCGATGGTGCGGCCCCAACTCAGGCGCTCCATCGGCGCCACGACCTGTCCCGGTTCTATGTTCTTGCCGTCTCCGTGCACTGTCCAGATGGGCATATCGGACCTTTCAGCAGAGTGTGGGTGCCGATAGCGTTCACGTGGATTGTTACGCCTGTGTTGCCGATCACACGTGTACTTCGGTAGCCGCAAACGCTAACGGAGCAGCTCCGGTCCGGCGTGGGAGGAATCTGCCAGGAGCGACCTTCCGAAATTGGCAAGATCGGTGGTTGATCGTCAGGAGTCGATTCCACGCATCGCGATGATCTTGAGCGCGAGCGACAGGTCCAGCCGCAGTTCGGGCTGCTCGGTGAAGGGACCGAGGATCTTTTCGAGTTTTGCCACACGATAGCGCAGGGTGTTGTAATGAAAATGTAACTGGCGCGCGGCTTCTGCGATGTTGATGTTGGTGGCGAGGAGCACCTCGAGGGTGCGGCACATGTCCTGTGCCTCCGCCGTGCCGTCGGTCAGTTCCTTGAGCGTCTCGCGCGCGAACGACTCGAGTTCCTCGGTGTCCTCGACGAGGCTGAGCAAACGGTACACGCCCAGATCGTCGAAATGGGTCACCGCCCACGGTCCGGAGATCTTGCGTCCCACCTCGAGTGCGGTGCGCGCCTGAGTGTAGAGCGCCGGCAGGTCGTCGGTGGACGACGACGCACGCGAAACCCCGACCCCGAACGGTCGTCGGCCTCCCCCGCCGGCTCCGCGCACCTGGGCAACGAGTTCGCGCACGAGGGTCATGGTGTCGCTGCCCTCCCCCATGAGCACGACGGTCTCGGTCGCCAGCGCAGTGACGGACGCCCCGGAATCGCGGCCCGCCAGCGCACCCGCGAACGCACGGGCCTGCCGTTCCACGACCGGCAAGCGGGCCGGTGTCCCCGACGAATCATCGTCCACGCGATCGGGTTCGACGACGACCACCACGACCCGGCGGTCGAGATTCCAGCCGAACATCTGGGCGTGCACGATCACCTGCTCGGGCTCACCGGCACGGCCGCGCAACATGTCCCGGACGAAGTTGGCCCGGTGCTTCTCCTCGACCGCCGAGACTGCGAGCTCACGGCTGACGACGAGCGCGCACACAGTCGCCGCCTGCTCCACCAGATACAGATCCGGCGCGGAGAGACCACGGGAAGGGCAGAAGAATACGAGCCGCCCGTGGTCGACGCCGTTGGCTGAGATCGCAGCGATCGCCACGTACTCGTCGCCGAAACGGTGCAACCCCAGCCCGCCCTCGATCGAATCGGTCCGCACTCGGCCCGTCTGGTCGACGGCCGCCGTCGACGACAACCAGGCGAAGTCGGATTCCTTTCCGGCCCTGTAGGTCTGCCGGCCGTCGGGGGTGGTGATCAGGGCCGACCCGCCGAGCCGGCGCGAGATACCCTCGGCGAGGGCTCTGTGCCCACCGCCCGCCATGACGATCTCGAGCAGCGCACGACGCAGGTGATCCGCCTCGAAGACCGCCTCCACCTGAGCTGCGGCCATTTCGCGAAGCCCACGCGCGAGCCGATGGTCTGCGACGAGGT
>NZ_AJVB01000038.1:0-18756 GCF_000278445.1 Rhodococcus sp. R1101 | reverse complement strand
GCGACGAGCACCGAGGCCGGCCGCGCCGCATCGAGCGACGCTCCTGCCTCGACCGAGAACAAGGAGGGCTGACGCAATGTTGATCCCCCGGCGGGTCAAACACCGCAAGCAGCACCATCCGAGCCGGACGGGTGCCGCCAAGGGCGGAACCCAGGTGGCCTTCGGTGACTACGGCATCCAGGCTCTCGAGCCGGCCTACATCACCAACCGGCAGATCGAGTCCGCTCGTATCGCCATGACCCGGCACATCAAGCGTGGCGGCAAGATCTGGATCAACATCTTCCCGGATCGTCCGCTCACGAAGAAGCCCGCCGAGACCCGCATGGGTTCCGGTAAGGGTTCGCCGGAGTGGTGGGTCGCGAACGTCAAGCCCGGTCGCGTGCTGTTCGAGATGAGCTACCCCAACGAGGAGATTGCGCGCGAGGCCCTGCGTCGTGCGATGCACAAGCTCCCCTGCAAGTGCCGCATCGTGACGAGGGAGGAGCAGTTCTGATGGCTACCGGTACCCCCGCCGCAGAACTCCGCGAGCTGAGCGACGAGGAGCTGACCGACAAGCTCCGCGAGGCCAAGGAAGAGCTGTTCAACCTCCGCTTCCAGATGGCCACCGGCCAGCTGGACAACAACCGTCGGCTTCGCGTCGTGCGCAACGAGATCGCCCGTATCTACACGGTGCTGCGCGAGCGCGAGCTCGGACTGGCCACCGGCCCGAATGCGGGTGACGTGGCATGAGTGAGGAAAAGGCAGTGAGCAACCAGGAACAGCGCGCGAGCCGTAAGGTCCGCATCGGCTACGTCGTCTCCGACAAGATGGAGAAGACCATCGTCGTCGAGCTCGAGGACCGCGTGAAGCACCCGCTGTACGGCAAGATCATCCGCCGTACCACCAAGGTGAAGGCGCACGACGAGAACGGTCTGGCCGGCATCGGCGACCGCGTTCAGCTGATGGAGACCCGTCCGCTGTCCGCGTCGAAGCGCTGGCGTCTGGTCGAGGTGCTCGAGAAGGCCAAGTAGGCCCCCTCGTCCTCGACGGAACGAGATCATGCAGCACCCCACCGCCCGCATCACGGGCGGTGGGGTGCTGTGCGTCCGGTAGGTATCGCCCCTCGCGACACGCCCGGTTCCGGGGTGGGGAGGGACATCACAATTCGCGAATTTGCCCTGCGTACGGTATATGGCCTACTCTGGACGGGTTGCTTACAGGACCCGTGTGTGATTCGCACGTGCGTCGTGTGCAGCCGACGACCGCGTACGTCCAGGTCGGAAATCTGACGTACACACCAATCCAGGTCAAGGAGAAGTAAGTGATCCAGCAGGAGTCGCGACTGCGTGTCGCCGACAACACGGGTGCCAAGGAGATCCTCTGCATCCGCGTTCTCGGTGGCTCGTCCCGTCGCTACGCCGGAATCGGTGACGTCATCGTCGCCACCGTCAAGGACGCGATCCCCGGCGGCAACGTCAAGCGCGGCGACGTCGTGAAGGCCGTGATCGTGCGCACCGCCAAGGAGCGCCGCCGGCCGGACGGCTCGTACATCAAGTTCGACGAGAACGCTGCCGTCATCATCAAGGGCGACAACGATCCTCGCGGCACCCGCATCTTCGGACCCGTCGGTCGCGAGCTCCGCGACAAGCGGTTCATGAAGATCGTCTCGCTCGCTCCGGAGGTGCTGTGATGAAGGTGCACAAGGGTGACACCGTGCTCGTCATCTCGGGCAAGGACAAGGGCGCCAAGGGCAAGGTCATCGCGGCCTACCCGGCGACCGGCAAGGTCCTCGTCGAGGGCGTGAACCGTATCAAGAAGCACACCGCCGTCTCTGCGAACGAGCGTGGCGCCTCCTCCGGCGGCATCGTGACGCAGGAGGCCCCGATCCACGTTTCCAACGTTGCGGTCGTCGACTCGGACGGAAACCCCACTCGCGTGGGCTACCGCACCGACGAGGAAACCGGCAAGCGCGTTCGGATTTCCCGGAAGAACGGGAAGGACCTCTGACATGACTTCCACCGAGAACAAGACCCAGCCGCGCCTCAAGGCCCGCTACCGTGCCGAGATCAAGGACGCGCTGAACGCGGAGTTCGACTACGCGAACGTCATGCAGATCCCCGGCGTCGTGAAGGTCGTCGTCAACATGGGTGTCGGCGACGCCGCCCGCGACGCGAAGCTCATCAACGGAGCCGTCAACGACCTCGCGCTCATCACCGGTCAGAAGCCGGAGATCCGCAAGGCCCGCAAGTCCATCGCACAGTTCAAGCTGCGCGAGGGCATGCCGATCGGTGCGCGCGTCACGCTGCGCGGCGACCGCATGTGGGAGTTCCTGGACCGTCTCGTGTCCATCGCGCTTCCCCGTATCCGGGACTTCCGCGGCCTCAACGGCAACCAGTTCGACGGCAACGGCAACTACACGTTCGGCCTGAACGAGCAGTCGATGTTCCACGAGATCGACGTGGACAAGATCGACCGCCCGCGCGGCATGGACATCACTGTCGTGACCACCGCTACCAACAACGAAGAAGGCCGTGCCCTGCTCAAGCACCTCGGCTTCCCGTTCAAGGAGAACTGAGCCCATGGCTAAGAAGGCACTGGTCAACAAGGCCAACAAGAAGCCGAAGTTCGCGGTGCGCGCCTACACCCGCTGCCAGCGCTGCGGGCGCCCGCACTCGGTCTTCCGCAAGTTCGGACTCTGCCGCATCTGCCTTCGCGAGATGGCACACCGCGGAGAACTTCCGGGAGTTCACAAGAGCTCCTGGTGACGTGAGCGGTGGGCGGAGGACCGAGTAGTTCTCCGCCCACTGTCACGCTGTCATGGGTTCGTCGCCGATCCGTCGACGAATCCGCTATCGAAACCGAGTTTCGATGTAGGCCCACGGCCGGCATGTTCCGGCGTTGCATGGGAACCGCATCGAGAAAGGTGAACAGGTCAGCCATGACCATGACCGACCCCATCGCAGACTTCTTGACGCGTCTGCGTAACGCCAACACGGCGTACCACGACGAGGTCAAGCTCCCGTCCTCGAAGATCAAGGTGAACATCGCCGAGATCCTCAAGCGCGAGGGCTACATCTCCGACTACCGCACCGAGGACGCCGAGGTGGGCAAGACCCTCATCGTCGACCTCAAGTACGGACCTTCCCGTGAGCGCAGCCTTGCCGGCGTGCGCCGCGTGTCGAAGCCCGGCCTGCGCGTGTACGCGAAATCCACCAACCTGCCCAAGGTCCTGGGCGGCCTCGGCGTGGCGATCATCTCCACGTCCTCCGGCCTGCTCACCGATCGCCAGGCGGCCAAGCAGGGAGTGGGCGGGGAAGTCCTCGCCTACGTCTGGTAAAGGGAGGCCACCACAATGTCGCGAATCGGAAAACTCCCCGTTGCAGTTCCTTCGGGCGTCGAGATCACCATCGACGGCCAGGATGTTGCAGTCAAGGGCCCCAAGGGCAACCTGTCCCTGACGATCGCCGAGCCGATCGCCGTCGCCAAGGGCGAGGACGGGGCAATCAACGTCACGCGCCCGAACGACGAGCGTCGCAGCCGCGCGCTGCACGGCCTGTCGCGGACGCTCGTGCAGAACCTCATCGTCGGTGTGACCGAGGGTTACACCACCAAGATGGAGATCCACGGCGTCGGCTACCGCGTGGCCCTCAAGGGCAAGGACCTCGAGTTCTCGCTCGGCTACAGCCACCCCGTGCTGATCGAGGCGCCCGAGGGCATCACGTTCGCCGTCGAGAACCCCACGCGCTTCTCGATCTCGGGCATCGACAAGCAGAAGGTCGGCCAGATCGCGGCCAACATCCGCCGGCTGCGCAAGTCCGACCCCTACAAGGGCAAGGGCATCCGCTACGAGGGTGAACAGGTCCGTCGCAAGGTCGGAAAGACGGGTAAGTGATCATGAGCCAGACCGAGAACCAGAAGGCCAAGCGCATCCCGCGCGGCAAGGACGCCTCCACCACGCGTCGCCTTTCGAAGACGCGTCGTCACTTCCGCCTCCGCAAGAAGATCTCCGGCACCGCCGAGCGTCCCCGCCTCGTCGTCAACCGGTCGTCGCGTCACCTGCACGTGCAGCTGATCGACGATCTGACGGGCACCACCCTCGCCGCAGCGTCGTCCATCGAACCCGATGTGCGCGCTCTCGAGGGCGACAAGAAGGCTCGCGGCGCGAAGGTCGGTCAGCTGATCGCCGAGCGCGCGAAGGCTGCCGGCGTGGAAGCCGTGGTCTTCGACCGCGGTGGCCACACCTACAGCGGACGCATCGCGGCCCTCGCGGACGCGGCTCGCGAAAGCGGGTTGAAGTTCTGATGACCATTTTCTCGAACGGAAGGAACGCCTGATGCCGGGACGTCAGCGGCGTGACGGCGGCAACGGCCCCGCCGGACAGAACCCCAACAGCGGTGACAACCGCGGCGGTCGCGACCGCCGCGACCGCGACTCGCGTGGCGGCAACGCTGCCGAGAAGTCGAACTACATCGAGCGTGTCGTCTCGATCAACCGTGTGTCGAAGGTCGTCAAGGGCGGTCGTCGCTTCAGCTTCACCGCTCTGGTGATCGTGGGCGACGGCAACGGTCTGGTCGGCGTCGGCTACGGCAAGGCCAAGGAAGTTCCCGCGGCCATCCAGAAGGGTGTCGAGGAAGCTCGCAAGAACTTCTTCCGCGTCCCGCTCATCGGCGGAACCATCACCCACCCCGTCCAGGGAGAGGCTGCAGCCGGTGTCGTCCTGCTGCGTCCGGCTTCCCCCGGTACCGGTGTCATCGCCGGTGGCGCTGTGCGCGCGGTGCTGGAGTGCGCGGGTGTCCACGACATCCTGTCGAAGTCGCTCGGCTCCGACAACGCCATCAACGTGGTGCACGCGACGGTTGCGGCCCTCAAGGGTCTGCAGCGTCCCGAGGAAGTCGCGGCTCGCCGTGGCCTCACCCTCGAGGAAGTTGCCCCCGCCGGCATGCTGCGCGCACGTGCACAGGCTGCTGGGAGCGTGAAGTAATGGCAGAGCTGAAGATCACCCAGATCAAGAGCACCATCGGGGCCAAGTCGAATCAGCGCGACAGCCTCCGGACCCTCGGTCTGCGGAAGATCCGCCAGTCCGTCGTCCGCGAGGACAATGCGCAGAACCGTGGCCTCATCAACGTGGTGCGTCACCTCGTCACCGTTGAGGAGGTCTGAGAATGACCATCAAGCTGCATCACCTGCGCCCGGCTCCGGGTGCGAAGACGGACAAGACCCGCGTCGGACGCGGTGAGGGTTCGAAGGGCAAGACCGCCGGCCGCGGTACGAAGGGCACGAAGGCACGCAAGAACGTGTCGCCGGCCTTCGAGGGTGGCCAGATGCCCATCCACATGCGTCTGCCGAAGCTCAAGGGTTTCAAGAACGCATTCCGTACCGAGTACCAGATCGTCAACGTCGGGGACATCGCTCGCGTGTTCCCCGAGGGTGGACAGATCGGTGTCGCGGACCTCGTGGCGAAGGGTCTGGTTCGCAAGAACCAGCTCGTCAAGGTCCTCGGCGAGGGCGAGCTGACGGTGGCCGTGCAGGTCACCGCCCACAAGTTCTCCGCCTCCGCTCAGGAGAAGATCGCTGCCGCCGGTGGCAGCGCGACCGTCCAGGCCTGACCTGTACTTTCGCGTGTGAGTCACGGCTGTCGAACGGCCGCGGTGCAGATCCCTGCACCGCGGCCGTTCGCGCGTTCGCAGCGGTGACATAGGCTACCGGGCTACCCCTCTCCTCGGGGGCCACTGTTAGAGTTTCAGAGTTGTCTACCGTCCGACGGATCCTTCTCGATCCGTCGTCCCCGATCGGCCCGCCAGGAGGATCTTTGCTTTCCGCCTTCGTCTCGGCCCTCAGGACACCGGACCTGAGGCGGAAGATTCTCATCGCCCTCGGGCTCGTGGCGCTGTACCGCCTCGGCGCTACCGTGCCGTCCCCGGGCGTCGACTACGGCAACGTCCAGGCCTGTGTCGATCAGCTCGCCGGCAGCGAGCAGGCCGGTATCTACTCGCTGATCAACCTGTTCTCCGGCGGCGCGCTGTTGCAGCTGTCGGTCTTCGCGATCGGCATCATGCCGTTCATCACCGCGAGCATCATCGTGCAGCTGCTCACCGTGGTCATTCCACGCTTCGAGGAACTGCGCAAGGAAGGCCAGTCCGGCCAGGCCAAGATGACGCAGTACACGCGTTATCTCGCCGTCGCGCTCGCCGTTCTGCAAGCGACCGGCATCGTCGCCCTCGCCGCCCGAGGGCAGCTGCTGCAGGGCTGTTCGGAACCGATCCTCGCCGACGACAGCATCTTCGCGATGGTCGTCATCGTGCTGGTGATGACCGCGGGCGCCGCCGTCGTGATGTGGTTCGGTGAGCTCATCACCGAACGCGGGGTCGGCAACGGCATGTCGCTGCTGATCTTCTCGGGTATCGCGGCCGCGCTGCCGAGCGAGGGCCGCATGATCCTCGAATCCCGCGGTGGTCTCGTCTTCGCGATCGTCTGCGTCGTGGCCCTGGTCCTCATCACGGGTGTCGTGTTCATCGAGCAGGGACAGCGCCGGATCCCTGTCCAGTACGCCAAGCGTATGGTCGGCCGGCGCATGTACGGCGGGTCGTCGACCTACCTGCCGCTGAAGGTCAACCAGGCGGGCATCATCCCCGTCATCTTCGCGTCGTCGCTGCTGTATCTGCCGAATCTCGTCGCGCAGCTCACCGGTGCCACGACGAACCCCGATCCGAGCTGGTGGCAGCGGATCATCAACGAGTACCTGGTCAACCCGAACAACCCGGTCTATATCGCGATCTACTTCGCGCTGATCGTGTTCTTCGTCTTCTTCTACGTCGCCATCACCTTCAATCCGGAGGAGCGGGCCGACGAGATGAAGAAGTACGGCGGGTTCATCCCGGGCATCCGGCCCGGGCGGCCGACCGCCGAATATCTCAGTTTCGTGCTCAACCGCATCACGGTTCCGGGCTCGATCTACCTCGGTCTCATCGCGACGCTGCCGAACTTCTTCCTGTCCGGCAGCCAGACGGCCTCGAGCATCTTCGGTGGCGCCGCGGTTCTCATTCTCGTCAGTGTCGCGCTGGACACTGTCAAGCAGATCGAAAGTCAATTGATGCAGCGCAACTACGAAGGGTTCCTCAAGTGAGACTTGTACTCCTCGGTCCTCCCGGTGCCGGCAAGGGCACGCAGGCCGCGATTCTGTCCGAGAAGCTCGGCGTCCCCGCCATCTCGACCGGCGATCTCTTCCGCGCGAACATCGGGCAGGGCACCCCGCTCGGCGTCGAGGCCAAGAAGTACATCGACGCTGGGGAGCTCGTCCCCGCCGAGATCACCAACAACATGGTGCGGGAGCGTCTGGCCGAGCCGGACGCCGCCAACGGCTTCCTCCTCGACGGTTTCCCGCGGAGCGTGGAGCAGGCCGAGGAACTCCGGAACATCCTGAAGGATCTCGGTGTCGAACTCGACGGCGTGCTGTCCTTCGTCGTCGACGAGGACGTGGTCGTCGAGCGCATGCTTGCCCGCGGTCGCGCCGACGACACCGAGGACGTGATCCGCAACCGCCTCCGGGTCTACCGTGAGGAGACGGCACCGCTTCTCGACTACTACACCGATTCGATCATCACGGTCGACGCGATCGGCGAGGTCGAGGAGATCAACGAGCGGGCTCTGTCCGCACTCGGAAAGTAGACGGGTAGTACGACATGGGTTTCGGGCGCAAGCGCTCAGTGGTTCCGTTCCGCACCTCGGGTGAACTCGACGCGATGGCGGCGGCCGGAGCCGTGGTCGGTTCCGCACTCGTCGCAGTGCGTGAGGCCGCCGAGCCGGGCGTGAGCACCCTCGAACTCGACCAGGTGGCGGAATCGGTCATCCGTGACGCGGGGGCCGTTCCGTCCTTCCTGGGCTACCACGGTTTCACCGGTTCGATCTGCTCGTCGGTCAACGAGGTCGTCGTCCACGGCATCCCGTCGGCGTCGGTGGTCCTCGCGGAGGGCGATCTCGTCTCGATCGACTGCGGTGCGATCCTCGACGGCTGGCACGGCGACTCGGCGTGGACCTTCGGCATCGGCGAGCTGTCGCAGGCCGACATCGACCTCAGCGAGGCCACCCGCCTGTCGCTCGAGGCCGGCATCGCGGCGATGCTTCCGGGGAACCGTTTGACCGACGTCTCGCACGCGATCGAGCAGGGCACACACGCCGCGGAGAAGCTGCACGGCCGGTCGTACGGCATCGTCGACGGCTACGGCGGGCACGGCATCGGACGCGAGATGCACATGGATCCGTTCCTCCCCAACGAGGGCAAGCCCGGCAAGGGCCCGAAGCTCGTCGTCGGCTCGGTGCTCGCAGTCGAGCCGATGCTCACCCTCGGCACCTACGAGACCGAGGTCCTCGACGACGAATGGACGGTCGTGACCGTCGACGGCAGCCGGGCCGCGCACTGGGAGCACACGGTCGCGGTCACCGAGGACGGCCCGCGGATCCTCACACTCCGCCCCGAGTGACGAACCGGGTCACACCTCGACGAGGAGCGTGACGGGGCCGTCGTTGACGAGGCTCACCTCCATGTGTGCCCCGAACTTCCCCGTCTCGACGCTCGCGCCGAGACCGCGCAGGGCGTTCGCGAAGGCATCGACGAGGGGCTCGGCGACCGCACGCGGAGCGGCGGCCGACCAGGACGGGCGCCGGCTCTTCCTCGTGTCGGCCATGAGCGTGAACTGGCTGACCACGAGGATCGGAGCGTCGACGTCGGAAGCGGATCTCTCGTCCTCGAGGATGCGCATCGTCCACACCTTCCGGGCGAGCGTCGCGGCCTTGGCCTCGTCGTCGTCGTGCGTGACGCCGACGAGCACGAGGAGGCCGTGCCCGCCGGCGCCCGGCACGATACGGGCCACCTCGGCTCCGTCGACCGACACTGCCGCCGTGGTCACCCGTTGGATCAACGCCCGCACGCGACGTCCTCCTCGTAGTTGCAGGCACACGTGTGCCCGAGCTCATTTGTCCTGGACGGTCAACTTCCCGTACCATTGATCGGTGGTGCGCGCTGCGCTCCGATCGGTCCCGTGTCGATTTCTGTCGAATGTCGGTTCGTGTCCGGTCTCGGAGTTGCCGAGCGTCACGGTAACGGATGCCGATGCAACCACAACGCCGAACAACGGATCGCGGAGGATATGGCTAAGAAAGACGGGGCAATCGAGGTCGAGGGCCGGGTAATCGAACCGCTGCCCAATGCGATGTTCCGCATCGAGCTGGAGAACGGGCACAAGGTTCTCGCCCACATCAGCGGAAAGATGCGTCAGCACTACATCCGTATCCTTCCCGAGGACCGCGTTGTCGTGGAGCTTTCTCCTTACGACCTCACGCGTGGACGCATCGTCTACCGCTACAAGTAACGAAGCTTCCCCGGCCACACGGTCGGGGGGAATCATGTCGCCGGGCCGGCTTCTGCCGTGTCCGGCGGCGCACATACAGGAGATCGGACTTACGTGAAGGTTCAGCCTAGCGTCAAGAAGATCTGCGAGAAGTGCAAGGTGATCCGCCGTAACGGGCGGGTCATGGTGATCTGCGAGAACCTGCGCCACAAGCAGCGTCAGGGCTAGATCCACCTTCGTCTCGAAGATCTGCTTGGCAACAAGCACGAAGACCTTCCAGCACCAGTCGCGTGGTTACGATCCTCGATCCGTCGAGGAGCTACGCGATCAACCCCCGGTACGGAGGCCGGGGCCCCACTGTGTTCATGATCTACACAGTTCTTCGACGCAGGGGACGGGCTGGGAGCAGACCTCCGCACACCGAATAGGAATGCCACATGGCACGTCTCGCAGGTGTCGATCTTCCCCGCGAAAAGCGGATGGAGATCGCACTCACGTACATCTACGGCATCGGCCGTACCCGCTCCAAGGAGATCCTCGAGGCCACCGGCGTCAGCCCGGACCTGCGCAGCAAGGATCTGACGGACGAGGACCTCGCCAAGCTCCGCGAGTACATCGAGGAGAGCTACAAGGTCGAGGGCGACCTCCGTCGCGAGGTTCAGGCGGACATCCGCCGCAAGATCGAGATCGGCTGCTACCAGGGCCTGCGACACCGTCGTGGTCTGCCCGTGCGTGGACAGCGCACCAAGACCAACGCCCGCACCCGTAAGGGTCCGAAGCGCACCGTCGCAGGAAAGAAGAAGTAATGCCTCCCAAGTCACGCAGCACCGGTCCGAAGAAGACCCAGAAGGCACGGCGCAGGGACAAGAAGAACGTTCCGCACGGCGCCGCTCACATCAAGAGCACGTTCAACAACACCATCGTGTCCATCACGGACCCGCAGGGCAACGTGATCTCCTGGGCGTCCTCCGGCCACGTCGGCTTCAAGGGCTCGCGCAAGTCGACCCCGTTCGCCGCGCAGCTCGCCGCCGAGAACGCCGCCCGCAAGGCGCAGGAACACGGTGTCAAGAAGGTCGACGTCTTCGTCAAGGGCCCGGGTTCGGGTCGCGAGACGGCGATCCGTTCGCTCCAGGCCGCAGGCCTCGAGGTCGGCACCATCTCCGATGTCACCCCGCAGCCGCACAACGGTTGCCGTCCGCCCAAGCGGCGTCGCGTCTAACGGGAAAGGAAGGTAAAGAATAATGGCTCGTTATACCGGTCCCGTCACCCGTAAGTCGCGTCGTCTCCGTGTCGACCTGGTCGGAGGCGATCAGGCCTTCGAGCGTCGCCCCTACCCGCCCGGCCAGCACGGCCGCGCGCGGATCAAGGAGAGCGAGTACCTGCTCCAGCTGCAGGAGAAGCAGAAGGCCCGCTTCTCCTACGGTGTCATGGAGAAGCAGTTCCGCCGCTACTACGAAGAGGCCGCAAGCCGCCCCGGCAAGACCGGTGAGGTTCTGCTGGCCATCCTCGAGTCGCGTCTGGACAACGTCGTCTACCGTGCCGGCCTCGCCCGCACGCGTCGTCAGGCCCGCCAGCTGGTCAGCCACGGCCACTTCCTGGTCAACGGCAAGAAGGTCGACATCCCCAGCTACCGCGTCTCGCAGTACGACATCATCGATGTCCGCGAGAAGTCGCTGAGCACGCTGCCCTTCCAGGTCGCGCGCGAGACCCAGGGCGAGCGCCCGATCCCGGGTTGGCTGCAGGTCGTCGGTCCGCGTCTGCGGGTGCTGGTCCACCAGCTCCCCGAGCGCGCACAGATCGACATCCCGCTGCAGGAACAGCTGATCGTCGAGTACTACTCGAAGTAAGACACCTCGGTGTCGTGGTGTCCTCCGGTCCGCCCGGACGGGAGGACACCACTCCATTCCACTAGGGCGTCATATGGCGGACGCCCACAAGGAGGCAACAGATGCTCATCTCTCAGCGACCCACACTGACCGAAGAGGTCATCGCTGACAACCGCTCGAAGTTCGTCATCGAGCCGCTCGAGCCTGGCTTCGGGTACACCCTCGGCAACTCGCTTCGTCGCACCCTGCTCTCCTCGATCCCGGGCGCAGCCGTCACCAGCATCCGCATCGACGGCGTGCTCCACGAGTTCACCACCGTTCCCGGCGTGAAGGAGGATGTCACCGACATCATCCTGAACCTCAAGGGTCTCGTGGTCGGCTCGGAAGAGGACGAGCCGGTCACCATGTACGTCCGCAAGCAGGGGCCGGGCACCGTCACGGCCGGCGACATCGTGCCCCCGGCCGGTGTCACCATCCACAACCCGGACCTGCACATCGCCACCCTGAACGACAAGGGCAAGCTGGAGATCGAGCTCGTCGTCGAGCGCGGTCGCGGCTACGTTCCTGCCGTGCAGAACAAGGCGTCCGGCGCCGAGATCGGCCGCATCCCGGTCGACTCGATCTACTCGCCGGTCCTCAAGGTGACGTACAAGGTGGAAGCGACCCGCGTCGAGCAGCGCACCGACTTCGATCGGCTCATTCTCGACGTGGAGACCAAGAACTCGATCAGCGCGCGGGACGCGCTCGCCTCGGCGGGCAAGACCCTCGTGGAGCTCTTCGGTCTGGCTCGTGAGCTGAACGTCGAAGCAGAAGGCATCGAGATCGGTCCCTCGCCCGCCGAGGCCGACCACATCGCCTCCTTCGGACTTCCGATCGAGGACCTCGACCTCACGGTCCGGTCCTACAACTGCCTCAAGCGCGAGGGTGTTCACACCGTCGGCGAGCTCGTGGCACGCACGGAGTCCGACCTGCTCGACATCCGCAACTTCGGCCAGAAGTCCATCGACGAGGTCAAGGTCAAGCTGCACTCGCTCGGCCTGTCCCTCAAGGACAGCCCGGCATCGTTCGACCCCAGCACCGTCGCCGGTTACGACGCCGCGACCGGTACCTGGAGCGACACCGACGCCGGCTCCTTCGGTGACAACGACGGCAACGAGGACTACGCCGAGACCGAGCAGCTGTAGCAGCTCACGGTCCGTTACTAGGAGAAAATCATGCCCAAGCCCAAGAAGGGCGCCCGCTTCGGCGGATCGGCCTCGCATCAGAAGGCGCTCATGGCCAACCTGGCCACCGCGCTCTTCGAGCACGGCCGCATCACCACCACCGAGGCCAAGGCCAAGGCCCTGCGCCCGTACGCCGAGAAGCTCGTCACGCACGCCAAGGCCGGCACGCTGGCCTCGCGTCGTGAGGTGCTGAAGGTCATCCGCAACAAGGACGTCGTCCACTCGCTGTTCGCGGAGATCGGTCCCTCCTTCGAGGACCGCAACGGCGGTTACACCCGCATCATCAAGACGATGCCGCGCAAGGGCGACAACGCCCCCATGGCCATCATCGAACTGGTGCGCGAGAAGACCGTCACCTCCGAGGCCGACCGCGCACGTCGCGTCGCCGCCTCGCAGGCACCCGCCGAGGACAACGCGGTCCAGGCCGTCGAGGCCGAGGCCACCGACGCCGAGGTCGCGAACGCCGACGCCGTCGTCGAGGGTGTCGAGGACACCAACGCCACGGCTGCCGACGCACCCGAGGCCGACGAGGCCAAGAAGGACTAGTCCACTTGGTTTCGGCATCTGCTGAAGCTCACGAGCCCGCCGTCCCTTCCGAGGGCGGCGGGCTCGTGGCTTCTCACGAGACGACACGTCTGCGACTCGACATCGCGTACGACGGCACCGACTTCTCCGGCTGGGCCCGGCAACCCGGTCGCCGCACGGTGTGCGGGGAGATCGAGGAGAAGCTCTCCGCGATCGTCCGGACCCCCGTGCTGCTCACCGTCGCCGGTCGCACCGATGCCGGCGTGCACGCTTCCGGGCAGGTCGCACACGTGGACGTACCCACCGCGGCGCTGCCCGACGATCCGTCGCGCTGGGTCCGGCGTCTCGCGCGGTTCCTGCCCCGCGACGTGCGTGTCACCGGGATCTCCGTCGCCCCCGAGCATTTCGACGCGCGCTTCTCGGCGATCCGGCGTCACTACGAATACCGCCTCACCACAGCGGTGTACGGCGCCGAGCCGCTGCGGGCGCGCGACACCGTTTCGTGGCCGAAGGCCGTCGATCTCGATGCGATGCGACGCGCCTCGCACTCACTGCTCGGTCTCCACGACTTCGCCGCCTTCTGCAAGCGTCGCGAGGGTGCGACGACCGTACGCCAACTGCAGCGATACGACTGGACCCGCGAGGACGACATCCTCACCGCCTACGTCAGCGCCGACGCCTTCTGCTGGTCGATGGTGCGCAGTCTCGTCGGAGCGGCCCTGGCCGTGGGGGAGGGGCGCCGCAGCGTCGAGTGGATGACGGCCCTGCTCGAGGCGCGCGAACGCGCGGCGTCCGTTGCGGTGGCACCGGCTCACGGCCTGTCATTGGTCCGCGTCGACTACCCTGCTGACGAGGAACTGGCCGCGCGCAACGCTGCGACGCGGGAGATGCGCGGGCCCATCACGCCCGGCTGTTGCGGATGAAGGGAACGAATGTGCGCGCACGACGGTTTGCGTTGATGGGGACGATCGGGGCGCTCGCCGTCTCGTCGCTGGTCCTGCCCGGTGCCGCGGTTGCCCACGCCGACGAGTCCCCGGCTGCCGCGACCGGCGAGACCCGGTCGCAGAGCGCGACTGTCGAACGCATCGAGAAGCACACGGACCGCGACTGGTCGTTGTTCGTGTACTCGCCGTCGATGGATCGCACGATCGAGTTGCAGGTGCTGCGCCCGGCCGACACGAGCGCTCCGCGACCGGTCTTCTATCTGCTCAACGGTGCCGGTGGGGGACAGGACCGGGCGACCTGGCGCGAGCAGACCGACGTCGTGGAGTTCTTCGGCGACAAGAACGTCAACGTCGTCACCCCGATCGGTGGCGCGTTCAGCTACTACACCGACTGGCTCGAGGACGATCCCGTTCTCGGACGCAACAAGTGGACGACCTTCCTCACCGAGGAGGTCCCGTCGGTGGTCGACGCGACGCTCGGGGCGAGCGGCCGGAACGCGATCGCGGGTGTGTCGATGTCGGCGACGTCGGCGCTGGCCCTCGCCCAGCACGCGCCCGATCTCTACCAGGGGGTGGGTTCGTACAGCGGATGCGCCGAGACCGCCACGGAGACCGGTTCGCGTTACGCGGAGATCGTCGTCGGGTTCGGGGGCGGTGAGGCCGAGAACATGTGGGGACCGGTCGCAGGCGAATACTGGAACGAACAGGACGTCGTGCGCAACGCGGAGAAGTTGCGCGGCAAGGCCGTCTACGTCTCCACGAGTAGCGGTGTCCCCGGTCCGTACGAACTGAAGGCGTGGGAGCAGTCCGGTGTCGCCGTCCTTCCCGACGTGGCTCTGCTGGGTCTCATCGAGGCCGGTGTGAGCGACTGTACGACGCGACTGCGCGGTGCGCTGGACGCAGCCGGCGTCGAGGCGACCTATTCCATCCGGTCCGAGGGCACCCACACCTGGGGTTACTGGCAGGAGGCCTTGCACGAGTCGTGGTCGGTGCTCGGCGAGGCCATCGGCGCCTGACGCGACAACACTGCGCGGCCCGGGAACTCGAGGACGTTGCTGATGAGCGCATCGAGCGAACCGAGAAGCAGGTGATCGTCTCCGTGTATGCGTCGACGCGCTAGAACCGAGGGGCGAGCAGGAGCCTCGCGATCATGCGATGGCCCTCGGCCTCGTAGGAGTCGTCGCCCACATGGAAAGCCCATACCGCGACCGCGACCGCCGCGCGCACGCGCTGACGGAACCAGGCCTCCGCCTCGCGCGGATCCTCCCCGTAGCCGCACACGAAGGCCTGCTCGGCGCCCGGAACCCGGAGGAACTCGCGCACCGCGAGCCGTTCGAAGTCCTCACCCGCGGGACGCAGGGCGGCGCGGCCGAAATCGATCACCTTCACCACTCCCGCGTCGTCGGCGAGCCAGTTCCGGCTCTGCCAATCGCCGTGGGTGGGCACCAGGGTGGCCGTCGGTGTCGGCCATCCTTCGACCATCGCCCGCAGCCGGCCGGCGGCCTCGGGACCGATGCGGTGCGCCGCCGCCAGCCACCGCAGGGTCTTCGCGTTCGCCGATCGCTCGTACCCCTCGTCCACGATCCGCTCCTGGCGGTGGAACTGCGCGAGCAGCGCCCCGGCCTGCTCGTAGACATCGAGGGACGACGAGGCTGCCGTACCCTGGATCAGCCGGCCCGGAAGATACTCCGTCACCACGAGTTTCGTCGCCCGGTCGGCGAACACCATCCGGGCGGCCCGCCCGCACCCCACCCACGGACCGGTCCAGCGCTCGTGGGCGCTGATCTCGCGTCCGATGTGGCGATCGGGCGCCCCACCGGCCTTCACGACGAGCAGACCCTCGTCGGTGTCGATCGCGAGGACGGTGGTCGACACCAGTCCCCAGCTCATGTCGGCGACCACGACCGTGCGGCCGAATCGCTGCGTCAGCAGGTCACGTTGCTGTGGGGTGAGCCGCTCCAGGGCGTCCGGTATGAAGGCACTCCAACGACCTTCGTGCCGTGCGGCTGTCGTCCGATCGGTTATCCCGCCAGCGACCGCGCGATCACCAGCCGCTGAATCTGATTGGTGCCCTCGAAGATCTGGGTGATCTTCGCATCGCGCATGAAACGCTCGACCGGGAAGTCGCGGGTGTAGCCGTATCCACCGAGGACCTGGACGGCATCCGTCGTGACCTTCATCGCGGCGTCCGTCGCGACGAGCTTGGCCACCGACGCCTGCCGCGAGTAGGGCCGACCGGCATCCTTGCGCCGGGCGGCGTCGAGATAGGTGGCGCGGGCGGAGTCGACCGCGGCGGCCATGTCGGCGAGGACGAACCCGAGGCCCTGGTGGTCGATGATGCGCTTGCCGAAGGCCTGCCGTTCCTTGGCGTAGGCCGTCGCCTCGTCGAGAGCGGCCTGGGCCAGACCCGTCGCGACCGCGGCGATCCCCAGGCGTCCGGAGTCCAGCGCGCTGAACGCGATCGGCAGCCCCTGCCCCTCGGCGCCGATCCGGCGTTCGGCCGGGACGAAGGCGTCGTCGTAGTGGGCGGAGGTGGTGGGGATCGCGTGCAGGCCCATCTTCTCCTCGGGCTTGCCGAAGGACAGGCCCTCGGTGCCGGCGGGCACGAGGAAGCACGAGATGCCCTTGCTGCCGGTGTCGGCCGTGCGGGCGAACAGGGTGTAGAAGTCGGCCTTGCCGCCGTTGGTGATCCACGCTTTCGAGCCCGTGATGCGGTAGCCACCCTCGACGGGCTTCGCGCGGCAGGCGAGCGCAGCGGCGTCGGAACCTGCCTGCGGCTCGGACAGGCTGTATGCGCCGATGGTGTTGCCGCCCAGCATCTCCGGAAGCCACGTGTTCTTCTGCTCGTCGGTGCCATGGGTGGCGAGCGCGAAACACGACAGGCCGTGCACACTCACCGCGACCGCCACTGCGGCCCAACGGGCGCCGAGTTCTTCGAGGACCTGCAGGTACACCTCGTACGGCTGGTCGCCGCCGCCGAACTCCTCGGGGTACGGCAGGCTCAGCAGTCCGGCGGCGCCGAGTGCGGTGAACACGCCTTCGGGGAAGGTCTCCGCGCGTTCGTGCTCGTCGACGCGTGGCGCGAGCACCTTGTCGGCGACGTCGCGGGTGAGGTCGATCAGGTCGTAGGCCTCACGGGTGGGAAGCAGACGCTCGACGGGCACGGTGATTCCTCCTGGAAGGCTGGGACCGAAAGTAGTACTGACAATGATACTGCAGTACTGTTTTCCGTATGGCAAGAGTCGGTAGCCGGCGACCCACCGCCCGTCAGGCCCAACTGTTCGACGATCTGGTCGCGTTGTTCCTGGCAGAAGGCTTCGCACACCTGACCCTCGACGACGTCGCCGCGCGCCTGCGTTGCTCGAAATCCACGCTCTACGCACTCGCGGAGAACAAGAACCGGCTCGTCCACGCGGCGACCGTGCACTTCTTCAAGGGCGCCGCCGAGCGGGTCGAGGCCGACGTCGCACAGGCCGCGGACGCGCAGGCACGCATCGGCACTTATCTCGAGGCCGTGGGACGCGAACTCGAACCGGCGTCCTCCCGATTCATGGAGGACATCGCCCACACGCCGGTCGCGCGCGAGGTGTACGAACGCAACACCCGCTTCGCGGCCGACCGGGTCCGCCAGCTCATCGCCGACGGCGTCACGTCCGGCGAACTGCGCGACGTCCACGCCGCCTTCGTCGCCGATGTCGTCGCGTCGGTCATGGTCCGCATCCAGCAACGACAGGTGGCCGAGGCGACGGGACTCGAAGACGCACGCGCCTACCGCGAACTCGCCGCACTGCTCGCACACGGACTGTCCGCCGCGCCCCACCTACGATCGACCCCATGACCACGGCAGTACCGAACGAACCGATCCGTCTCGAGGTCGTCGTCGCGAGTGTCCGTGCCGGTCGCATCGCCCCGATCGTCGCCGACTGGTTCGCGGCCACCGCGCGGAGCCGCTCCGAGTTCGACGTCGGCGTTCTCGACCTCGCCGAGACCCCGCTCCCACAGGACCTCTCGGGTGGGCCCGGCGCCGACGCCTTCACCCGTCGTATCGGTGCCGCGGACGCCTTCGTGGTGGTGACCTCCGAGTACAACCACGGCTATCCCGCCGCACTGAAAACGGCCATCGACACCGTCAAGCACGAATGGCGCACCAAACCGGTCGGATTCGTCTCCTACGGCGGCCTGTCCGGCGGCCTGCGCGCGGTCGAACAGTTGCGGCAGGTCGTCGTCGAGGTCCACATGGTGCCGGTGCGGCAGTCGGTGAGTTTCCACCGCGTCAAGCACGCCTTCGCTGCCGACGGCACCACCACGGACGAGGCCGCGATCGACGGCGCGGAACGCATGCTCGACCAGATCGTATGGTGGGCGCGCACCGTCCGTGCGGGAAGTGCCCTCGACCGTTATCCCGGCTGAGGCGCCGGATCCGCCATGCGCGACCGGCCGAGATGGGCGCTCTCCGCCGCGATCGTCACGAGGGTGAGGGGTGTGCGTTCGTCGCCCGCCGTGAGCACGACGCGGTCCCCGGCCGCCCCGGGCTGCAGCAGCGACACCGTGGGACGCTCGCGCGGCCATCCGTCCGGGTGGATGTGCACGTGGATCGCGGTCGCGTGCGGCATGGACGAGGTGGGCGGGACGCCGTCGTAGACGACCGTGTCGAAATCGCGGTCGCCCGCGTACTCGCCCGCCAGCCGCAGCCGGTCGGGTCCGGCGGCGGATCCGGCCAGGCCGCGCCACGCGCCGGGGCGGTCGGTGTGGACGACGACCCGCGCCCCCACCGCGACGGCCCGGAAGACCACCTGCTGGGCGAGGTACAACTCGCCCGCGATATGGACCGAGCGGATGCCGGGACCGGTGAGGCGGGCGGTGACGGCCCGACCGGCGTCGTCCGATCCGACGAGTTGCCCGCACCCGCCGGCCG